>JBFWYS010000153.1:0-8017 GCA_050186175.1 Pseudobdellovibrionaceae bacterium | reverse complement strand
TGTCGACTCTTTTTGTCGAGCGCTGCCAAGATTATTTGGCAGAGCCGCCCCCTCCTGAATGGGACGGAGTGTTCGTTATGAAAACGAAGTAATGGTTTTTACAGCTCCCCGAGCTGAATTCTTAATCTCATTTTTTTTCTTTATGGTGACGTTTCTTTCTGTCACCTGCGGGAGTGGTATTGCCAACGCGCAATCCAAAGCCCGCGTTGATGGGATTTTAATTAATGCCGATGACCAGTCCTTTGATCAGGATACGGGAGTCATGGTTCTAAAAGGAAATGTACAGGCCATTTTCAAAAATCATAGCCTGAAGGCAGACTCTGTCATCGTTCGTCGCAAAACGAAAGAAGTCGATGCCACTGGAAATGTGTCTGTCATCACTCAACAGGCAACCGTTGTTGGACAAAGAGTGGTCATGAATTACGACACTCAACTCGGAACGATTTACGATGGATACGTCGAATCCGGCCCCGCACTTTTCGAGGGAAGAATCATTTATAAAATTGGCGAAAATGATTATGTGGCGGAATCTGCGGACTATACAGCTTGTTCAACATGTCCTCCTGCCTGGTCATTTAGTGGAAAAACGATTAAAGCAGAACTAGGAGGATACGCGTATATCAAAAATTCGTTCTTACGCGTCGGAGGAATTCCCGTTATTTGGCTTCCGTACCTCATAGTTCCCCTCAAGAGCACACGGCAATCGGGGCTTTTAACTCCTGAATACGAAACCAGTAGTGAGAACGGCACCACCTTTAGTCAAAGTTACTTTTGGGCCATTTCTAGAAGTCAGGATGCGACGATCTCTGCTAAAAATTACGAAAAGCGTGGTTTGAAAACGGCCGTGAATTATCGATACGTTTTATCAGAATCCAGCTACGGAGATTTAGATATAGCAGCAATTCCGGATCGCGCGTTTGCAAAGGAAGATCGGCTCAACGCTTTTCGATCGGATAAAAGGCAAAATGATGTCACAGATCGCTGGTATACTAAGTACAATCACTACTACGAACTTCCCGGAAGCTATATTTCGCGTGCGCGCTTAAATTTTGCGAGCGATCTACAGTACCCAAAAGATTTCACTCGCGAAATGAATGTTCACGGAGATCCTGCTCTCGACAATCGTGTGAGTCTTACAAAAAACACAGATGTTCTCCATTGGGCCATTGACTCCTCCTATTACACAAATTTGATGCAGACGAATCCGATGGCTAATAATGACAATGCCGTTCATCGGTTTCCGGAAATCAGAGTTGCAACTAGCGAAACAAAAATTTTTGAGTCCGATTTTTTATTTAACTTTAATGCAAATTATGTGAACTTTGCTCGAAACTCATTTGGGCACGATGATATTGCAACGACAAATAATCAAAGACATCTTGCTTATGAATGTCGCGACAAAGACGGCAATATAGTTCCGCCTGATGAAAAGCCAAACAGTATCGATTGGGATAAAAATCCAAATTGCCGCCCCCTGTATGACGGAAAATTTTCGAACGGAGACTTAATTCGAACGGGGCAAAGAGTTGATATTCGCCCCTCTATCAGTAGACCGTTTAAATTGGGCTCTTATTTCGATGTTGTTCCTCGAGTGACCTATCGCGAAACGCACTACCACTTTAATATCGGAGACACAAATGTAGAGCAGCAGGAACCCTCTCTTACTAGACGCTTTCTGAGAACCGAGCTTTCTATAAGTACGACTTTGAGCTCTGTCTATGGCGACACAACAAGCCCCATTGCCACTCGTTATAAACATGAAATTCAACCGGAAATTTCTTTAAACAGTATTCCCTGGATCGAAAATCCAAAACACGTTTTTTGGGGAGGCCAAAATGATACCTTTTATCTAGGTACAGAGACGATCAGCGACAACACCTTAAATTTTGATAGCCTTCAGTTTGACTATGAAGATCGGATCTACAATCGAGACCTGGTCACTATTGGGGTTAGCAATAAAGTCACTGAAAGAAAGTGGAACTCCGGAAAAGTCGATTATCAACAAATCGCATTTTGGTCTCTCAGCCAAAATTACGATGCACATGTCGCGAAAAAGAACCCGGATCGCGCCTGGTCTACAATCAACAGTCTCCTTCAATTGCGACTCAATAATTTAGAAAGTTTAACAACAGTCGTCTATCACCCTAGACAAGAGGTTTCTATAATTGCCTCTTCTGTAAAAATTAAAGATGACCGCGCCAACTTTTTTGAAATTGGACTTTCACAAACCTACGATTCTATTAACCCTGAACAAAAATATGTGGACCACAAAAATAGAACAGAGGATTTCATTTTTGGAAGTGGTTTTAACACCAAATACATCGCTTTTGCTGGAAAGCTCGTTTATGATGCCAACTGGAAGAATAGAGAAAATCTGACAAGAATTAAATCGTGGGGATATCTAATGACACTCCGTCCACCTGGCGA
Organism: Pseudobdellovibrionaceae bacterium; assembly: GCA_050186175.1. GTDB lineage: Bacteria > Bdellovibrionota > Bdellovibrionia > Bdellovibrionales > Bdellovibrionaceae > JBFWYS01. Next base: position 5,590 of record JBFWYS010000153.1, on the reverse strand, counting down.
GTGCTGGGAAATTTATCTTCTGCAAGAACTTCCTACAGGAAAAGAAAACTCAGAACAAAAAATTAGTTTTGCATTCCTTTTTGATGGGAAGACTCGAACTTCGGTTTCGAATTCAATGTTCGATAAGACTTCGAATTGATTTCTTTGAGTGCATCCGTCTTCTTCCTACAAAGATGCCAGCTTCAATCGAACTCTCGCAAAAAACAAAGTAAACTCCTGAGAGATATTCTGATCCCCTGCCACTATCGCAAAATTAGCAGAGCTCGAATATTCCTTCGACTCCAAGAAAAGGTAAATTAACTCAATCCCTTCGGGATCATCAGGAAACATCTGAATCCATTCTTTCAGGATCTCTTCATTCATTTTTCCCAGATAGGAATAAACATTGAGAACGATCTTTTGGCTCGATCGCACTAAATCATCTTTAGAAATCGTACTCACACAATCTAAAGTGTCCGCATCCAATTGCATTTGCGAATACCGCTCTTCTAAAAAGAGCTCTCGGTATTTTCTTTTATGCAATAACTTATAAATGAGATCCGAATACTTATCCAAGCGCGATCTCCTTTTCCCAATTTCTAACCATTTGCTGCATTTTCAAAAAATTCAACCTGGATTTGGGGATCAACTCTCCATCCACAGTAAACTTTGGATCTTCGTAAGTGACTCCGTAAATATTCGGACATCGAGGCAATAGGAACTCTAGCATCTCGATCTGCTCATCGATAATCACACCGTGGTGAAAGTCAAAAAATGTGTCTTTTACGATTGAACACCCGGACAAATGAATTTCTCGGCATTTTTCAAAAGGCAGAAATAAGTCGAGATCTTTGAAATAGTCATTTTGGTTTCTGAGGAGCCATTGATAACTCAAAATATGCCCGGTATCCAAAGTGCAAAATGCGTCTGTGCTTTCAATTACCTTTTTAAAAAACTCAAAAGCATTCAACTTTCCTAAAAAGAAATTTGCACCATCACTAAACCCAGGAAACTCGACAAACAAAGGACACTTCAGTCTCTGGGTAAAAAAATTGATATTTTCGATACAGGTCCTGAGGCCCTCATCGTTTAGAATTGGCGGTATCGGATAAGGCAGCGACTTTTTATTTAGGGACCAGATCCCAAGATCCTCATTAATCCAAGGCGTTTTATACCGTTCAATAAATGCATTGGTAAAATCTGCAATCATCTCCCGCGGATAATTTTTCTCATGGGTCCCAAGATTTAAGAACGTATGATGGATAGAAAATCGATCTTTGCCGATCTGCTTTAATAGAGGATCGTAACACGAAAAGTATTCATCAACTCTCTTCGGATTGTTAAGCAAATCAAAACTGCGAGGCTGAATCGAGAAGAAAAAGTAGTCATATTCTTCTCGATTCATAGAAAGATACTTTACAATTGGATCTGCAAGTCGAAACTGGCCTCCATCGACCGAGACGAATCCATCCGGGGACTCCCAGTTCAAGTCCATACCCAAGCCAAAACGAAGTTTCCTCTCTGGAAGCTGACTCTCGACTTGCATCTCAATTACTCAGCATCTAAGGCGTTAACTAGCTTCTGAAGTATGCCGGCCTTCGCGCAATGGAGGCGAACTGCCGCTGGTACATCATCACGGCAAGGAAGGCCATAACAGTGACCCATAATAACAGTGTCTGTCATTGCAGTTTTTTGAAGAACCCCACTGTTATTAAGTCGCTCAACGTTAGCCGCAATCACGCTCGGGTCGCAAGATGAACCATCACGTGGCAAGAACTCTTCGATCTTCATATCTGCTGCAAAAATTTTCCCGCTAGCAACCACTTCTGCAAATGCCGCCTGAGCAAGACCCACAACGAGAGTCGCCGCAAAAATTTGTTTTTTCATTTTTTCTCCTTAAGTTTTCCCAACAAAACCGTTCGGATCATTTAGAACATAGGAGAAGGCTGTTCATAATAATAATTGATAGAAAAAATATTTACGATAGGTAAAAAATATACTTGTTAAAACCGAAGCATTGTATAGTTCATTTGGGCTCCATCAAGAGCGAGTGAATCTGTAAAAACTGGATAAAACCCAAAATCACTGGGTTTTTGGGTTGCGGTTGGTGACGGAACTGCGTAGGCCACGTAGGCCCCAAAGAGAATTCCTGCGTAAAGACCGAGAGAAGCTCCGCGCGCAATGTTGTTCAAACTTCCATCTGGTTTGTCGGTAAATGCGAGACTGGCAGCGCCAACAAGTGCTCCACCTATTGTTCCGTAGGCACACGTCGTTAAAAACTCTTTCATGGGATCTGCTTTTGCAAGAGATAAAAAACAAAAATGAGTGAGAAGAAGTGCCAAAACTGTTTTTGAAATGAATTCTTTCATTTCTTAAATCATATCGGAGAGTTTGTGTTCAAGCACCAAAATTTTCATCGATCACCAAGACCTCCGTCGAGCCCCTGTAGACAAATGCTAAATGCAAGGATGTGGGTCTCTTTTCTGAAAACCACATTAAAGCATTTTTCAAGCGCCTCGCCTGGTTCATTGAAAGGCGATGCAAAACCCAATTCTTATCCCACAAAGTTTTTACTTCTACGAGAGCAAACCCATAGGAGGTTCTGAACACCAAATCAATTTCTGCAAAAGGTGTTCGAACTCTCTGAGCTGCAAGCTTCCAGTGCCGATTTTTTTCGAGATACGCGATCACTTTTCTTTCGGATTCAAATCCTAAAAGTGCAGTCGCCGGTTGTGATTTTTTATGTTTAGATGGCTTCGGATTCTTCGAAGTCGAAGACCGTTTGAGCAGCAAGTCCTGTTTTGAGTGTCTTAAATTCTTTAACACCTTTAAACGTGAGTCGATGTAAGCGACACGGCCCCCACTTGATGATTGCATCTCGGTGCTCTTGGGTCGCATAACCTTTATGGTCTTGAAATCCATATTCAGGAAACTCTTTCGCAATATTTTCCATCAGCTCATCTCTTGCAACTTTCGCAACAATAGATGCCGCCGAAATTGGAGCAACTCGCAAATCACCTTTTACAAAAGTCATCTGCTCATAACCCACAATTCCTGGAATTCTTTGATTCCCGTCGATCAACAGAGTCCCTGTTTCAACACCCAATGCTTCAACGGCCCTTTTCATCGACAACAACGAAGCTTGAAGAATATTGATCTGATCGACTTCCTGAACAGATGCAAAGCCAATTCCAACTTTGTGATTCTCTAAAATTAATGTAGAGAGTTCTTTTCTCCGCTCGGGGGACAAAAGTTTTGAATCAGTAAATCTTTTGATTCCAAGATTAGATCGCAAAATGACGGCGGCCGAACAAACGGGTCCCGCTAGGCATCCCCTCCCGACTTCGTCGACTCCAATGAGTAAACCACTGGAGAGACTCTTCCAATCTACTTTCCGTAACTTTTTTTGCATTGGAAAAATCGTAGCAAGCCAGGCTTGGCTAGCAATAAAAAAAGGAGTTGCGCACAACTCCTTTTTTAAAATATTTCAAATTTTTAACTTGCTCTGCTTTAGAATTAAGCTTTAGCGCCTTCTTTGCGAACAGTTGCTAACTCAGATTCGACTGTTGCTGCTTTACCTTCAAGTTCACGTAGATAGTACAAACGTGCTTTACGAACTTTGCCGTGACTCACAAGTTCAACTTTATCGAGGGCCGGAGACATAAAAGGAAAAATTCTTTCTACGCCGACACCGCTTGAAATTTTACGAACTGTAAAAGTGCGACTCGCACCTGCGCCCTGAAGACGAGTTACGATTCCTTTGTAAACCTGAACGCGCTCTTTATCGCCTTCTTTAACTTTTACGTGAACGTTAACTGTGTCACCTGGGCGAAAAGTTGCGATTTTTGCTGCTGGTTTTTTTACTGTTAATTTACGAATCAATTCGCTCATAGTTTATCTCATTCCTCATACAGTTAACGCATCTCGCGTGGCCAAAAAATTGTTTCAGTCTTACCAAAGATAAGCTGCGGTTTTGGCGGAATAAAAGGGCTACCATGTCCCCAATAGGCGGTCAAGACAGATACTTACGGCGGATCGAACAGATAGATGTCTAAAATCTTGCGGAGGATTGCCCTTAATAGGCTCTAACACGCCGTCCAAAGCTGTCATGTATTCATCCGTCATCCCGAAACCGGTTCCAAACAAAATTAAATGCGGCTCTTCGGGCATTCGCTCCCGAAGTTCCCGAAAAGAATAAGTCTTCGCTCCAGGAACCGGCCGTGCATGGGTCCCAATGACCTTACAATCCACGCCCCACTGTCTCTTCGCATGATCCAAGCTTTCAGCGGTCCAAACCTCTTGAAGCGCCTTACGGCGAAACGGATTGAATTTAGAACCTGGTCCCACTTTCCAGTGATCCAAAACCCGGTCGACATACATCAGCTGCTCTTTCATCGGGTGGATAATGAAATACTTTTCGATCCCATAACAAGTTGAGGCACGGGCAATATCGTGAATATCGAAATTTGTGACATTTGTGGCGACAATCTTCTTTTCGCGGTCCCAGATAGGATAATGAAGGAGACCAACGGCCACTCGCGGGCGCTTTTCTGGAGTCATTAGAAGTACTCCGAGAGATCAAATTTTTCTAAGCCCAAAGCGCTCTTATCTTGATTGGAGAGAGTTTTGAAAAAATCTCTTAATCCAGTTTTTTCTTTTGAATCTATGGATTTAATATCCACAAGATCAGGTCTCTTTTGGAGAGTAACAAGAAGAGAGACTTTCTTTTTCCATTGATCGATTTTTTTATGGTCCCCAGATAATAAAATTTCAGGAACGGACTGATCACTCAAGACTCTAGGTCGAGTGAATTGGGGATGCTCTAACGTTGAATCTGAGAACGAATCCTTAATCGACGATTCACTATGGCCCAAAACTCCAGGAACCTGTCTTGAAACTGCATCAATCAAAACGAGTGCGCCAAGCTCACCACCAGAAATAACATAATCACCGATCGAGACCTCTTCATCGACCCACTCATTGATAAATCGTTGATCAACTCCACCATACCGGCCACAAACAAGAGTGAGATTTTGTTCTTTTGAAAACTCTACCACCTTAGCTTGATCTAGTTTTTTTCCCTGAGGTGAAAGGTAAATCACTTTTCCCCTTTTGTTTTCGGCTAAATTTTTAAGTGCTAGATTGAGTGGTTCGTACAGCATAATCATACCGTCGCCACCACCAAAAGGTCGATCATCGACTGTTTTATGAAAATCAGACGTGTACTCCCGAGGTGTGACGGTCGTTAAAGAGATGATGCCTTTTTTAAGAGCCTGCCCCACCACGCCTTGGTTTATGCCATGAGAAACAAACTCTGGAAAAATGGAAATCACATTAAAATGAATCACAGGATCTCTCCTGAACTTCCACCCATAGAATCTTTTTTATTAATCTCAAGCAGCCCTTCTGGAAGCTGCAAATAAACGATGGCCGCCTCGTAATCGACTTCAACGATAAAAGCGTCGACAAAGGGAATTTCAAACTTCTCGCCGCTCGCACTCTCAACTACCAGTAAATCTTGAGCGCCATTCCACCAAAACTCGCGAAGAATTCCGACTTCTTTTTTGTCATCAAAAACTCGAAAATTTTGAAGCTCGGAAAGATAAGGCGT
>JBFWYS010000152.1:0-8033 GCA_050186175.1 Pseudobdellovibrionaceae bacterium | reverse complement strand
GGAGCCGAATCAATCACGAGTCCGTCGTTGCTTGCGCAAGCGCCATCACCGATGCAGCCTGAAATTGAAGTGTAGGCAGCATAGTCGTAAATATCGTCGGCGATATCACTCCCGCTCGCACTTGAAGACCAGATCTTATATCCGTCAGATGAATTCCCTTTCATTGTGGTCCACGTCACTCCGTCGGGAATCGCAGTGTTACCAGTGTTTGCATAGACATCGAAAAGAATGAACTCAACCAAAGACGGACCTGTAAACTCACCATCGGCTGTTTCACCTGTTACATGCGCGCGCACATAACGGCGGCCTTCAGAATCGTCGTTGTTTCCATTAAATCGGCCGTCAACTCTCAAAACGGAATTAGCTGCATCCGTGCGATCGAACACAACGCTTGCCCACCAATCTTCACTGGCACCTTGAAGAGACAACATTTGCGCTGAGAACTTTGAATCATCAGCTGAATATTGAATGTGATAAATCCCAACACCCAAACCTGATAAGTCGATCTTGATCGCTTTGTCATAATCAGCGTTTCCGTCCAACTCAGAAGGGTCATCATAAGCTGTCACAGGCACATCCGCAGAGGTGATTCCCTCTTCAGCCGCCATATCGACAAACGCCTGAGAGAAACACTCAGTCGTAATTGAGATGGTTACAGTTCGCTCGACACCATCATAATTAAGCGCACCGGCCGCGCAAATGAAAGCTTGTACACGGTCAATTGCGCCACGGATTGTATCAGGACCATCCGGACTCTTTCTCAAATTACAATATGAATTGCGAGCCGCATACTCCACTGTACCTCTTGCTGGAGCATCTGCGGGTGCGCCCTCATCTCCCGAGCCATAAGCATAACCCGTGTTACTGCAGACAACATCTACATCTGTATCGAAGGCATTAACTGAAGCTGCCGCAAGGTCATCGCCAGAAGACATTGAAGATCCCATTCCATCAGCAACCGCCTTAAGGCCAGCAGCCACAACATTGGAATCAACAGAAGCTTCCTCTTTTTCTTTTTTTGCAGAACACCCGGCAAGGGTAACGAAAGTAACTAATATCAATAAACGTCTCATAACGAACCACTCCTTTTTTAAGTGCCATTTACGTATCCGATTAAAAGGACCTGGTTGCTTATCGGACCTTGGTGTAGAAAATTTAATGATAGCTGCGAAAAATTTTATTTTTGGCAAAACGATTCTATGTGTAACAAACTTCTTCTCTTTTCGAGAAAAAATCGAGGACAGAAAACAACAGAGTGGGTATTTCGCAACAACGAATGGGTGAATAGCACCATGGAAATATGATCGACGATCAGCGCTTAACTTTGTGATTCTTAAATCGTGAGACCGATGACTCGCGGCCCTTTTGCGATTTCTCTTTGGGCTTAGCCGGCGCGCGCATTTCGAGTTCTTTCATGAGACGAGAGTCTCTTTCTGTCACGAGATTTACAACCAAACCTTTGCGACCCGCACGTGCCGTTCGGCCAGCACGGTGCATGTAATTTTCGATCTCTCGTGGTAGGTGATAATTAATCACGCGGCCCACACTCTCGATATCAATTCCCCGTCCTCCAAGATCGGTCGCAACAAGTAGCTCCGTCTTTCCATCACGGAAATTTCGTAGATTGTTTCGACGCTCGCCTTTGTCCATTTCACCACGATAAATAGCGCACTCATAACCCTTCTCGCCAAGTTCTTTAGCAAGCTTGTCGCATTGTTCACGAGTATTCGTAAACACCATCGTGCCACCTTCTACTTTTTGGGCTAAGACCTTTTCAAAAAGCGGCCAGCGCTTTCCGTCTTCGACTTTCATATTTTTAGTCACGAGGCTTGAAACTATTTTTCCACTTCCCTGACTGCGAATGACTTCGGCCGACGAGAATAAATCGTTCATCAGCTCTTGGACCGTAGTCGACACTGTTGCGGAAAAAAGAGCTAGCACCGTATCCTTAGGACACGCCCCGGCGATCATTTTTGAATCTGGTAAAAATCCTTGATCCATCATTTGGTCGGCCTCATCAAAAACAAGCATTCGCACATCTGAAAGATCGATCAGGCTTTTATCGATCAGTTGAACCATGCGGCCTGGCGTGGCCATTAAAATTTCGAAGGGAGCCGCGATATTTTGCCTTGTTTTCTCGAGTGGCATACCACCAAGAGCGGGACGAACACGTAAACGAGTATCATGAGTGAACATCTTAAAAACTTTTGAAATTTGATCACCGAGTTCACGTGTTGGCACCATCACCACGGCTCGTGGTCGTGCGGCTTCGCTGACAGGACTTCCTTCGTTCTCGAGAGACTTTAACGCCTGCAAAAGTGGAAGCACATAGGCCAATGTTTTTCCACTCCCCGTCTCAGAAACCCCAACGACAGATTGAGAACTCATCATCAACGGAAGAATTTGTCTCTGAATTTCTGTAGGTTTTGAGAGACTTTTTTCTTTAAGAGTTTTTTGGAGCGAAGGGAGTAACCCATAATCGGAAAATGAATACATAAAAAATCCTTAGTAATGAGGCGGTTTTTCGTGCGCGGTAATAAGGCTTGGGTCCGAAGACTTGGCTTCGGCAGAAAGGGTTTTGAGTTCTTTCTCAAGCTTTTCGATTTGCAAGTACTGAGTGTGAACAGCTAGGCGCAGTTCTTCGATAAGAAGATCCTGATGAGAAAATTTGGATTCGAGATCGATGAGTCTTTGTTCATTCATAATTATCTCAAAATATCGATGTAGGTTGTTCCTCGTGCAATCGCAGAAGACGGCCCGGCTCTTTGCCCTTTGATCTGAATTTTTCCAGCTTTGAAAAGTTCTTTAAATTTAACTCGACTGATCTGCTGGAGCTTTAGATCTTCAGTTTGAGCTTTGAGTGCATTCAACAGAACATTGTCCAAACGTTTTTCGCTTCTGGTAAGCTCTAAAACGACCCGGAACGACTTTGGCGGTTTGGGAGGAATAAAATCTTGAATGGCACACCTCATTTTTGAGGCGACTCTATAGGTTTCCCCTCTGAAAGGGCAACTGCATTTCTATTTTTTAGGAGATCTTTCAAAGGCTCAGAACGAATACACCTTGCCATGAGCCCTCCCCTGAGGGAATAAATGAGGCAGGAGCCCTTTTGTTATATCGATTTACCCTAGAACTCTCGGATATTGACCGCGGAATTTACCAAACTTTGGATTTTCGTGTGGCCCAACACCCCTCTGAAACCGGGCCTTATCTCATCACGCGAGTTTTAGCCTATGCTTTGAGCTACCAAGAGGGCCTTGAGTTTGCTCCAGGAGGTCTTGCCGATACAGACGCCCCGGGATTACAAGCCCTCGGCAAACACAACGCAATTGATTTATGGATCGAGATTGGCAACCCGGCGACCCGAAAATTACATCGGGCCAGTAAAGCAGCCGAACGAGTTGTGGTTTACACTTATAAAAATCCTGAGATTTTGGTCGCCGAAATGAAAGCTGGTGATGTTCATCGATCATCTGAAATTCAAATCAATGCATTTGATACAAAATTTTTGGAAGCACTTGAATCACTGCTGCAAAAAAATAATCGCTGGTCGGTTTTAGTCCAGCAAGACCGCTTGGATATTGGAACTGGTGAAAGTTCTGTTTCGACCGAAGTAAAGAAATATGTCTGCAGCTAACGGGGTATTGGCTGCTCATTTATTATAAAATTTCGCAGCAATCGCTTTTGCGAAACGCTCCGGTGCCCCCCAAAGCACTCAGAATCACAGCTTTCATAAATTCCATAAACGCATAATAACATGCATTATTATTCATTTTATATTTTTGCGGCATCGGTTACAAAGTCTTTAATTAACCCTGGAGACTTTATGAAACAAATTATTTTTTTATCGGTCCTTTTCGTGTCTGCTCTATCTCAAGCCGCAACAGATGTTCGTTGCTCGGTTTACAATTCTAGCCAAGCTCAAGACTGCTTAGACAAATTAGCTCTTGCAATGCCCGACTATGAAGAACCAAACGATGCTTTTGTTACTAAGAATGTTAAGGCCCTCGCAAAACTTCTCAAAGTTTTTGGAGCTTCAGAATCAGAAATCCAACAAGCTGAAAAAGCCGATTATGCAGGATTGATCGTTGAGCACGGTGATGAACACCACATTTATTATTTTCTTATTCGCAAGGGTACAAATTTGAAGCCTGCGGAAGTTTATGAACTCAATGTCGTAGATCTTGAATATGCTGTGGACAAACCAGAAGCAAAAGAGGCGCAAGATCCAAAAACTTACTTGCTCGGAATCAAAGAGGCTTTTGAAGTCGATGTTTTTGGTGATCTTGAAGAGCAAATCGAAGAATTAAAATCTAAGTAATTTAAAACCGAATCCTCTGTTGTACTCACAAAAAAGCCTCAATTGAGAGGCTTTTTTTATTTAAACTTAGTCTTTGAATTGCCCAGAGGGAACGATTAAAGATCTCCCAAATTTAATCTCAAAAATTCGTTCTCGTTGGACAAAAATTCCATCACGGTTTTTCCAGCTTGCGCCCCTACGGAAAAAACAGGTCGATCGTAAACAATAACTTCTACTGTGCTCACTCCTTTGCGAATATCCGGGTAAGAGCTGAGCCGAAAAACAGATCCTTTAACAGGTTTAAATTTTGAAATATAAGTTCCACAGAAACTGTAACTCGCGATTCTGCCCATTCCCTTACTTTGAGCCATCTCACTTGCGAGCTTAACCTTATTGATCATTGCATCTGACGACACAGATTCCATATCGACGCATTTAAGTGTTGCTGATGCCGTGCCCAGGTAAAAGAAAGTGATTAAAGCTATCGTCAGTTTTTTCATAAAGTTCTCCCGTTCTATTAACAACTTAGCAAATATCCGGCCAGAAATAGGATGCTCAAAATGCAATAGGTTAGGACTTAGAGTAAGACTCTGTTGAGATTATTGACAACGTCCCCTTATGAGAACCCTTAACCGGGTAGAAAACTTTTAGAAAACTTAGGGACATCGGTAGATAGTCTCTCCGTAAAATTAAGGGGGTTTGTTATGCTGAAAGACTTGGGCGTGGCAACTTTAAACCCTTTTTACCTCGAAACGGAATAGTCGAAATCGTTCCAGAGGGGCTTCCGCTCAGTCTGAAAGAATGGATAAAGATAGGTCGCTGGTTCTAACAAAGTGTTTGAGAACGCCGCGGGAAATTGATCTCGAGGAGAACAATTGAGGCCGGCCCACGAAGCAAGCCGGTAGTCGACTTGTTCTCCATAGTCCGCGAGATTGTAAGTGATGGGCTGAACTCCCCGATTTTTTAAAAGATCGACAACTGAGTTCCGATTTTCTAATGGCGATATGTGAGCCTTGCCCACAAAAAAGATGGCGCTGTCGCAGGTCGAATCACTTAAAAACGTTGAAGCGATTTGAGCCATGGCTTCGTTTCGTTCGTCTTCGGTTTTGTCGTCTGTGAAATGGTCGGGATGGTCGATTTCAAAAACTTTCATTCCATTTTGTTCTGCCGCTGTCACTAGAACCTGGTAATAGGGAAATATCGATTTTAATCTTGTGCGCTTTTCTTCATCAAGGTCATCGCGTTTTAGATATTCACTGATTCTTGCAGGCAACTGGGCCAGAGCTCCTTTTGACCACTCTAGAAAAAGACATTTGTTAGAACCTGACAGCTCTGTGTTTAATTCGTTAATTACTCGCACCATCAACCCGCTATCAGTTCTGAAATGCATGTCGCCAAAAATGTGGAGATTCGACTTCTGACCCACAAGTGCAAAAAGATCTTTGGATGACTGAAATGCACCTTGCGAGCTTTCCAGTCGAGAACGATTTGAGTCCTTGCAAATCGTACTTGCCGCCTGCGAAGAGGTCGCAAACATCCAAGTAAATAAGACTGCTAAGATTTGCACGCGCTTGAACATAGAACCTCACAAGTCCCTAAGATAAAGGGGTTTGGAGGCGGGAACCACCGCGAATGCAAGGACTTGTAAGACCTTCAAAAAACGTAAAAATTTAAAACATCGTGAGGCACTGGTTTTGGCCTAATTCGAACAAGTCACGGACTTTACAAATAGAGTTACGTCTGGATTTCCTTGTGGTGGCTGACCATACATCTTGACGTCATCTGCACGAACGACTGCTGGGACAAATCCCCTTGTGGAAGAGATAAATCTATTTCAGCGGACTTAGAACCCGGGGTCAATGGGCCTTAATCCAGAAAGTGGACTTGTCCAACTGCCTCCGTCGGTACCGGTTTCAATAGAGCCTGTTCCGAATAGGATGCGCAGTTTCCTCAACCGGAAGAAGGACCTCGAATGGCTAATTGATCCTGCCGTTGTCGAAATTTCCAATTTAGCGTGTGACTGGTTGTACTGAGTCCGACGGTTGACATCCATTCGAAGACGCACGACAATTCACACCTATGCTGAATGGACTGAGCCAGGTGTGCAAATCCGGTTTTTTCGGAGCCCTTTTGGGGGCCCTGATCGGATCCGGAATCGCGAGTTATTTTGTGTATCATTTTGTTTCTGGAGAGATTCAGCGACGTGTTTTCGAAGAAAATTCTCAAGCCGCCGTTCCTGGCGCCGAATCGAGAGATTCCCAACGACAGAAAACAGAAATTCCGTTTGTTTTGTTGTCATGTCGGAATGAAATCGAAAAATTTTGTGTCCATGTGGACTTGGACCAGGAAAAACTAAAAGCTTGTTTGTTTAAGCATGTGGATGAATCAGGAGAAAGATGCCGCAAACGCCTGGAATTTTTGCGTTCACGCAAACCTTAGTTGTTGCAGGCGCAGACTCTCTGAACGCCCGTATAAGCACCCGAAGCCGTTGCCGCATCTTCAGTGCATTGCATGCCAGAGAAGGAAGCCACTATACAGCCGATCCCTGCGCTTACGCCGCAGTCATTTGCCTCGTCCCATGTGGCACCAAACGCCGTAGTTATGGTGTCACAATGTCCGCCACTGAGATCGCCAGAACCTGCATAGCTATCTGTCGCCGAATTGTAACCTCCATGGCTTGCGCAAGTTGCTGTACAATCGGCGCCACTAGCGCCTAAGTACCAACAATAGCCTCCAACACTCGTACCGCCACAACCACCACTACCCGAGGCTAACTCGACCCAGGCATAAGTCGTTCCGTCTGATCCAAGTAAACAAGAATAAATTTTATCGGCAATACCTCCGCCACCGGCAACGAACTTCATCACTCCACGATGGGAGGAATCACAGCTAGAGGCAGAATCACCGAGCTTTATGCCACCGGCCACATCCAATTTTTCGACAGGGGTCGTGGTTCCAATACCAACATTTCCCGTTGAGCTGATGCGAAGGTGCTCACTGCCACCCGTATGAATTCCCAGGGACGAGTTTGGAGCTGAAATTGAGGCATACGTATCACTGTCGAGGCTCAAATTCGCGGATGTTCCCGAATAAGACGCCACTTTGATCGAGCTATTCCCGGTTGATCGAACGACGAGCGCCTGATCGGGGGCGCTTGTCCCGATACCGACCCTGCCGGTGGAATCAATGCGCATTCTTTCGGCACCGTTTACATTGAGGGTGAGATTTCCGGCGCCGGCTTGATTCAAGTTCATATTTCCGGTTCCTAAATTGACTATGTCCAGATTGCCATTAACTCCTGTACTCTTGATTATACGAGCATCGTAGTCAGAACCTGCAGATGAATGAAGATCGAAATAAGCATTCCCATTGCCGGTACGGTTTTGTCCAACCTCCATTGTTGTATCACCAGTGGAAGCCCCATTTCCTATGAGCAGGTTCGACTTAATATGAACATCCCCGGTAGCCAAAATGGACATTAGGTCAGAATAGGTGCTGGCTCCTGTTTTTTGACTGAACTGGTAACCACCAGCAGCACCCACACTGTCATAAATGTTGTAAAAGTTGACTTCTGCACTGCCCGCAGATCGATTCCAGCCGATGGCCAGACCGCCATTGCCGTTATCACTCGGCGGAACGGTAGTTGTGTTAAATGTCGAACGAAAGAAACCTCCTGTTGAATCCAGTCGATAGGCAGGAGTCGTTGTCCCGATACCGACGTTACCGTTAGGAA
>JBFWYS010000151.1:0-8042 GCA_050186175.1 Pseudobdellovibrionaceae bacterium | reverse complement strand
CTTGAAACCGGTAAGCATCCCGCGAAAGCCCTTGGCAAGTTGAGGTAGTTTTTTGCTGAAGAAAAGAAGATAGATAAACAAAATTAACAAAAGAATTTCGGTCCATCCAAAGCTCATAATACCTCTCCGTGTGCAGACTCTGCCTCCGTTTTATGACCTTTAGCTCTTTTCGGCAAGAACTAAGTCGCGGCCTATTCTGCAAACGAATTCACAGCCGCGGCCGCTTTGTACAAATTCAGGCGTCCACCTGACACAGTCTTGTCTTTTAATGATTCAACTGGGTCCACACCTGACAAAAGCTTCTTTTTAATTGTCAAAGCACCCACACCCGGATCTCTCGTAAATTGCTGAGTCAACTGCGGACTTGCCACCGAATATAAAAATCCAATTGCACCAGCCACATGGGGAGTTGCCATCGAAGTTCCCGACAAAGTTCCCGTTCTTCCGTTTGGAAGAGTCGATAAGATCAATGTCCCAGGAGCCGAGAGATCAATACTCTCTTTACCATATCCACAGCGGCCTTTTACGTCGTTTCGATCTGTGTTCGTCACACTGATGACGTACTCACTTGTACATCCCGAGGGAACGTCCCCAATTTGATCGACATTTATATCCATATTCGCAGTAGCTACGGCAGAGAGAATTCCAAGTCTTCCCATCTCTTCATACAGATCATTCCATGTGCGATGTTGATCGGTTCTGCAATCCGCATAGTCAATTCCAAAACTAGAATTAGTCGCAACTATATTTGCGCCCTTAGCTCCACTTGTTTCGAGCCACAGTTTTTTCTGCGAGAACACGTAGCCATAACCTTTAGCCACGATTGAAATCGAACCTGAAGCCCCTCCAACACTCATCAACTTCACATCCCAGTTTACTCCCGTCACCAAAAGACCATTCGCTCCTTTTGCGCCAACAGTTCCAGCCACATGAGTTCCGTGGTAATTCACTCTTAAATTTCCGCCTTTGTCGAGATGCGCATCCCATCCTAAAATGTCGTCAACGTACCCATTTTGATCGTCATCAATCCCGTTTCCGGAAATTTCACCCGTATTCGTCCATACATTGCTCTTGAGATCCGGGTGATTGTAGTCCAAACCATCATCAACAACAGCGACTACAATTTCATTTCCATTTAAATCTCTTCCACCAACACCAAAGTCCCAAGCTTGATCGGCGCTGATGCTTCCAAGACTTGTGGTATTCGCATAGTTCCACTGTTTCAAAAAATCGGGATCATTTGGGGAAGTCCGCATTGTCACTTTAAAGTCGGGACTCGCGTAAATCACACCTGGTCTATTTCTTAAAACTTCAATTTGCGAACGCACCGAATATCTCGAACGCGGATTCAAATGCAGTAAATATAAACTCAAACTAGGAACTAAAACTTCATACCGTTCTACATCTTGAATCATCGGGAGCGAAGCATGAGCTTCCATTCGAACAATTAATTGATTCGCTAAATATTCGGGCTCAAGAGTAAAGGCATTGGCGTAAAAAGGAGTTAAAACTCCAAGCACGGCGCAGAAAATCCGTCTCATGGTAGCTCCACTTGTTGGATAATTTAGAGAAGGCTAACTATCTAACGGACTTTTGTGCGTGAAATATAAGGCAATAAAAAAAAATTGGGCTTCAGTCGGTAAACTGAAGCCCCCTAGTTCTTCCTGGATATTGGTCTCTCGCTCCTCAAGACTTTGAAGAAGACTCCCTCAAGGCTTCTCCACAAAGAACCTAGTCTTGAATATCCTGGACAATAATCAACGTTTTATAATCAGACTTGCGAACAATGTTTCCGTTTGCATCCCTCTTCGGCTCACCCGTTTGAGTAAACTGAGGAACCGATCCTTTTCCCGCATGAAAAATGTAACTATAAATAGTTGAAGCTACATTTTTGCTAACACGAACACAGCCGCCTGAAGCTCTTTTGCCGAGAGCGCCTTCTGTTCCCTCTGGAGCTTGATGAACAGCGATTCCGCCATCAAAGAAAACAGCGTAAGGCATTTCGGTTCCCCACAATTTTGATTTGTGAAGAGTGTTCATCCAAAGAACAACAAAAAATCCCGTGTTTGTTGTCGAGAAATAAGTTTTTTTGGGAGCATGCCATCTGAAAAGAGTGCGTTTTTTTTCGATTTTTTCACGAACTGTAGAAACTTTCGTCTTCAGAGTTTCAACGCCGT
The DNA here is from genome assembly GCA_050186175.1 of Pseudobdellovibrionaceae bacterium. GTDB lineage: Bacteria > Bdellovibrionota > Bdellovibrionia > Bdellovibrionales > Bdellovibrionaceae > JBFWYS01. Next base: position 5,865 of record JBFWYS010000151.1, on the reverse strand, counting down.
TTTTATAAAGAACGAGGGATTGTTTTGTCGAACCTTTTGAAGATTTGTTGATCAAAATAACAACTTCAAATTCATTGATCCAATGAGTGCGATCTTGGAATACAGCTGCATCAAAAGCCGGAAGTGTAACCGAGTGGCCCATATCGAGCGATTCGATCGAACGACCTGAGGAAAAACCAAAGGGCAAATCCAAATCAGCGTGAGCAAGACTAGATCCAACTAATACTGTAAGAACAACAATCCATCGAGACATGAACTCTTCCTCCCAAGTCTAAAATCAATAATGTGTCGCATAGGTACATCACCTTTTTTCAAATCGGAAGGCGTAAGCTGTCACTGTGTAAAAACACCCTGACTTCAAGTATTTCCATGCACTTATAAACTTTTGAAGAGGATGAAAACCCTTGAAAACAAAGGGAAATTGCCAACTAAATTTAATTAGTTTTTAGATCGGACTAAATATAAATATAGGTTTTCCAAAAAAATTTTAGCTGTTCAACTTCAATGCGGCTCGAACAATGCTGTCTGAATCCATACCGTGTTTTTTATAAAGCTCGATCGCATTATAAGCGCTCTGACCAAACTCCCCTTTTACTGCGAGAGCCTGAAGCTTTAACGAAACCGATCGAGCTGCAAATTCTTGGCTCAACATCGAAGTAAATCCACCCACATATTGATGATCTTCAACTGTCACTACACGATGGCCCGTTTTATTAAAAATGCTCTGATAAGCTTCAAAATCCAAATGATTGATTGAAGATGCATTCACAACAATACTTCCCACTTTTTGGGCTGCTAAAGTTTCAGCAGCCTTCAATGCTTGAGGAACCATGGAGCCAACAGCGACCAAGGCTACAGTTTTTTGCGAAAACTCGGAGGTTGTATCTTTTAAATTTTGCGGACGACCTAATTCATATTTTACAGAAGCAAAATTTTTTGGAAAATTCTCGCGACCTAAAAAGAAAATATAAGAATCTGTTTTTTGTCCCAATTTCTTCGCCGTTTCAATCTTTTTAATCGCCTGATACATCAAAGAATCAGCCTCTTCGCTGCAACTTAAAGCCACTGTGTGCAAATGTGGAATCGAAGCCGTCATCGCGGACCAACTTAAAGCTTGGTGAGAAGCTCCGTCAGCAGCGTCCTGAAATCCCGTGTGAGAGAAAACCGCAATCAACGGACAATCTGAAAGAGAAGCCATTGTTAACGGCAAAGCTCCCTTCGTAACTCCAAATTGTGCAAATGTATCTACAACCGGAATGTAACCGACCTTCGACATTCCAGCCGCAGCTGAAATCATATTTGATTCGGCGACACCCACGTCAAAATATTCATTTGGAAACTCTTTTCCAAATGCGGCGACACCTGTGCTGCCTGGCAAGTCGGATGTGATGCTGACAACCGGAAGATTTTCTTTGCGCGCTCGAATCATTGCATTTGCAATTCCAACCTGAATTTTCTCTTCTGGCTGCGTTGGTTTTACTGCTTTCGCCTTCATTTCCTTTTCAACTTCGCAAAGCTCAGTGATCCAGCCTTGGAATTCTGAAGGTATTTCGCCACCGTCATAAATCTCTTTCAAAAATTCTGGAAGTTCACTGCACGCCTTGAGTGGAAAACCGTGCCCCCCCGAAGAAGAATCCGCCACTTTTTTGTTACCAATGCCTTTCACGGTTTTTGCGTGAATCGCAACCGGAACATACGGATTTGCAAGTACCATCTGATAAGCGTCTTCAATCGCATGCAGGCAGGCTTCAAGGTCATGGCCTTTTTCAAGCTTAATTACTTTCCAACCCAAAGCCGACATCGAGTGGAATGTGGGCTCCATCGAGAAACTGTCTTTATCAATACGACCCGAAAGTTTTGTATTATTGTCACTGATAATTAAAATGAAAGAAGCCACCTTACCACGTTTTGCAAGACCTGGAATGGCAGCCATCGCCTCTTTAGCTTCGCCTTCCATGCAGGCTCCATCCGAAATCGCTGTGACCGTAACACGCTTACGACCCGCATGAGCATCGCCCATCGCCAAACCTTGCGATTGTGGAAATGCAGATCCCAAAGGACCATTGCTCAACTGCACTCCTTGCGGCCACAAGTGAGACTCTCCGTGACCGGTCAAATAACTTTCAATCGAACGAAATTTTTTAAGATCCTCCAAAGCCAAACCCGCAAAACCATAATTCGCTTTTAAAGCGTAGAGTCCATTTTCACAGTGACCCGCATCGTTCACCAAGTTGAACATTTGATACCAGGCTTGACCAGTCTTGCGAGACTGCCCAAAAACGAAACCATGTAAAGCACTCATTAACTCTGCAAAAGCCGCCGGTCCCCCATAGTGACTGGCTGCGCCTCCGAGAACTGCCCCCATATCCATCAAAGAAACTAAGGCCCGCGTTGCTCTTGGATCCGCTAGTTTCAATTCACCAAGTGTTTTGCTCTGCACAGAGACAGAATACTTTGGATCTTTTTGCGGAGTCGGTGCTAGTTTAGTTTTTTCATCGAAGGGTTGGAGCATAGAGACCTCGGGGTGAAGAAAAATAATCGATCTGGCGTCTTTTTATCTCGGGTTTTAAGGAAAGGGTCAATGATGTCACACTCACAATTGCGATCGCTGCCTAAAGTCGAACTGCACCGGCATTTGGAAGGGGCGTTACGACTCAGCACAGTCTGCGAAGTCGCTCGGCACATCGGGTTACCGGTCCCACAAGATCTCGTAAAACAAAAAGAACACTATTTGGTCACATCGCCAATGCGCGATCTCGAAACGGTCCTTGCCAAGTTTTGGCGAAGCCAAGAAATTCTTCATTCCGAAGAAGTCCTGACTCGTATTACCTATGAAGCCATCGAAGACGCCTACAATGACGGCATTCGTGTCCTCGAACTTCGTTACGCTCCGACTTTTATTTCACAAAATCATGCTAATTTTAATTACGATCGCATTCACTGGGCGATCCACAGGGGAATGGTGCAGGCGATGCGCAATTATCCAATTGCCGTCGGCCTTCTGTGCACGATTCAAAGAATTCTTCCATTTTCGGTAAATAAAAAAGTCATGGATTTTGTGATTCACAATCGTGATGGATTTATCGGCGTCGATCTAGCAGACAATGAAGCAAGCTATCCCGCTCGCGACTTTGAAGATCTTTTTATGCCTGCAAAAAAAGCAGGTCTGCAAATTACAATTCATGCGGGCGAGGCCAACTCACCAAAATCGATTAAAAATGTTCACGACTCAATCAAGTATTTGGGCGCCGAAAGAATTGGCCATGGAGTTCAGATTTTCAGAGACGCGGCCACGATGGAGCTCGTCAAGAAAAACGGCGTAACACTTGAACTCTGCCCAACTAGCAATTACTATACAAATGCTGTTCCAGGCATCCGAGCCCATCCGTTCCGATTCTTAATGGAAAAGGGAGTCAAAGTCACATTGAACTCGGATGATCCCGGAATTTTTGATTTTGATCTCACTCACGAGTACGAAGTTCTAGCAAAGGAACACTCGTTCACGATCGAAGAATTTAAGAACTTAAATCGGATTGCGCTCGAAGCGACATTCATTCCCAAAAGACAGTGGGAAAAAGTTTGGCCGCAATAGCTTACAAGGAGACCTCAATGGATCTATTTCCGGAAATTCCAGCCTACGACACAGGAAAACTTAAAGTTTCTCCAATTCATGAAATTTATTATGAACAAGCCGGCAACCCACGCGGAGTTCCCGTTGTATTTTTACACGGAGGCCCAGGCGGAGGAATTAATCCTGATCACCGTCGTTTTTTCAATCCAAGCCACTATCGAATTATTCTTTTTGATCAACGGGGCTGTGGGCAAAGCACTCCACACGCAGATCTTCGCGAGAACACGACTTGGGATTTAGTTTCAGATATTGAAAAAATTAGATCTCACCTCGGAATTCAAAAATGGCATCTCTTCGGAGGCAGTTGGGGTTCAACTCTCGCTTTAGCTTACGCGATCACTCATCCAGAAAAAGTCTCCTCTATGGTTTTGCGAGGAATTTTTTTATGCCGCCCCTCTGAACTCAAATGGTTTTATCAAGAGGGCGCGAGTCAAATGTTTCCAGACTTCTGGGATAAGTACTTCGACTTCATTCCTTCAGAAGAGCGTGGAGATTTTATTAAGGCCTACTATAAAAGACTCACTTCAGATAATTTAGACCTTCGCCTTCAAGCCTCGCGAGTTTGGAGCAAGTGGGAGGCTGCGACTTCACGTTTGATTCCAAAAGTTGAAGCGGTTGACGCTTTCGAAGATCCGCATATGGCTTTGGCTTTTGCGCGCATCGAATGCCACTACTTTATCAACAATGCATTTTTTAAGACTGATAATTGGATTTTGGAAAACACCAAGAAAATTGAGCATATTCCAACTCGGATTGTTCAAGGCCGCTACGACGTTGTTTGCCCACCAAGAAGCGCTTGGGAACTTCACAAAGCTCTTCCTAAAAGTGAATTGCGCTGGGGTTCGTCGGCGGGCCATGCTGCTATGGAACCTGAAATTTGCTCGGAGTTAGTTAGAGCCACTGAAGATTTTAGAGCTCTCACATAGATCTCCTTGCAAGCGGTCTTCGTATCCGTTACACCCTGGTATTTCCAACTTTCGGGAGATCTATGAAATCCGTTTTTCTTCTTGTAGGCAGTCTTTTAGCTTCTAGTGTGGCTTCTGCCATTGTGGTCGATTCTTTTGAATGTGTTTTAAGTATTAAAAATCTTAAAACTGACGAAGTTCTCGCAATCACCCAAGTCGAGAAAAAAGCAATTCGTCGCACTTCTGACTCTGGAAGCCCAAATGTCGTACTCACAAAAGGTGACGTGCCTATAGAAATCGAAGTCCGCACAGAAGAACTTGAAGCCCACGCCACTACAAATCTCTCTTATTTACACGCCACAAAAAAAATCGTGGGCCAAACTCTCGCAGAACAGTCTGCATGCGGTTCAATGATCGCGACCGTTTGTTACAAAGGTACTTGCTCAACGAGTGAAATAAAATGCAATCATCCGGGCGAACCATTTATGGGTTACAGCCAGTGGGTTTCAACCGAAATTGACAACGGCTTTCCAATGTTTGCGGGGATTCACTTTACATTTGGAGCTCTGTCTTTTGGCACCGGTGACACTCATTACGAAATCACGGGTGCATGCGACTACATGGATACTTGGAATAAATAACAACTCGAACGCAAATTTCGCCCTCTGTAGCTCCTTTCTACAATCCACGACTAAAGCCATTGCTTACGACTATGGAATGGCTTATACATGATCACGTTGTGGCCGCGAAGGATCGCTGCAAAGAAAACACCCTTCTTTCTGGAGTCCGTATGCGAAACCTATTTTTAGCAGTCGCCGTCCTTCTTTCTTCTTTAGCCCTCGCTCAAAAAGAAAATGGCAAGCACATTGACGTTGATATCATCAAAGTTCGTGACGAACTGCTGGATTGCGACTGTACGATTCCTGCAAACCTAGGCCGAATTTGTATTGCAAAAACAAAATGGCGAATTCCTGAAAACGTCCAGATGCAAACTCTCCCACCGTTGACCCGCTTTGAAGCTCAAATCACCGGCCCCGAGTCGACCCTTTTCGAACTTTCTACAACAGCTTATTACAAACAATGTATTTACGACGAAACTCCACAGATCTTTACACAACCCTCGATTCAAAATCTTTTTGTTGGCAAAAAATATTTCTCCGCCATCGGCGTAAAGGGCGCAAAACCATTAATGATGGTCGCTTTTGGCGAAGGCCCCTTTATGAAAGTAGAAGGAAAATTCACTGACGAGAAATTCTTCGAGAATCAAAACTCTCAATACGAATATCACACAATAGAATATCCAGGGACCGTGGTTTATCAAGGACCTCT
>JBFWYS010000150.1:0-8062 GCA_050186175.1 Pseudobdellovibrionaceae bacterium | reverse complement strand
TCAGAGACTTTGTTCTTCAATCGATTTCAAAAGTTTCTATGACTTTGATTGAGGCTGAGAAAGTTCGTCGCGGTCTTGGGACTATGAATTAGTCCTAGGGGTTTACGCGATTTGGGTACTTCATCTTCGTCACGAATAGTCTTTCAGACAAGGTATTGATGCTCAGATGACACTCCTGATTTTCCTCTGGAAAATCAGGAGTCCTTCTTTTGGGGACGGGTAGATGTTGGAGCGGAAAGGTTACATTCTATCGTTGATTCAAAGAGTTTGTCCGCGGAAGTGGCCACTCATACAAAAATCTTCGCGCTTGATTTGTTCGTCTAGGAGTTCGCTTACGCACTTTTCGATTGTGGCGCGAACTGTCGGCGGAAAATGTTCAGGTAAAGCTCACCGATAAAAATCTTAGGCAAACTTTCGTCTGGGTATTCGTAATTTTTAGCGTCGGGTTTCTTTTCTTCGAATTTATATCTTTCATGGCTTTATAGCCATCAGCCTCAAAAGTCAGGGCTAAACCTTGAAGGCCTAGTCGCGGGTGCTCCCATGTCTTCTCCCTTGATGAGATCCAAGAAAATTGAAAGAATATAACAGTGCTTCCGGCATGGGCAGGAAGCGATACCAGGACGGTATCAATACGAACAGATATCAAGGACTTGTTCAGTGTATCCTATTCGCGTCGGACAAAAGTTGCCGGAGCTACTCGATCTAGAAAGTATTATCGATGAACTTCGAGATCGAGCCGAAGTTTCTGTCGTCGCTCACGCCGAGCATCGCAATTATCGTTTGCCGATTTACAAAGTCGTAATGGGTTCAAAAGATCCGCAAGCCCCCGTGTTGGGTCTTTTTGGCGGAGTCCACGGACTCGAGCGCATTGGTTCTCAAGTCATTCTCTCGATTTTGAGATCCGTTGTTGAACTTTTAAGCTGGGATTCAGTGATCAATCGAACTCTGAAAGAGTCGCGATTGGTTTTCATGCCGATTATTAACCCGGTGGGGATGATGTTGAAACAGCGGTCCAATGGAAACGGTGTTGATATCATGCGAAATGCTCCTGTCGAAGCCGATGGAACTTCGTATCCTCTGATCGGCGGCCATCGAATTTCGAGTCGACTCCCTTGGTATCGCGGAAGCGCCGTGAACTCCATGGAAGTCGAAACGCGCGCGATTATCGATGTTGTTGAAAAGGAAATGTCAAAATCAAAGGTCGCAATCTCCGTTGATTTCCACTCAGGCTTCGGAGTGCAAGATCAATTGTGGTTTCCCTATGCAAAAACGACAGCTCCGTTTCCACAGCTCGCAGAAATGTATGGTTTGAAGGCCCTTTTAGATCGCACTTACCCCAATCATTTTTATGTGGTGGAACCTCAATCCCAAAATTATACGACTCATGGAGATGTTTGGGATTATGTTTATGACAACATGAGAACACGAAATCTGATTTCTCATGTGGGCTCTCAAGAGACATCCTCGCGGAACCAAGTCTATATGCCTCTGACTTTAGAGATGGGGTCATGGTTGTGGGTGAAAAAAAATCCACGACAAGCGTTAACTGCTTTGGGGCCTTTTAATCCGGTGATGCCGCATCGAAGACAGCGAATTTTAAGACGACACAACACACTCTTCGAATTTCTCCTACGTTCAATTATTTCGCATGATCCGTGGGCTCATCTCAAGGAAGAATCGCGAAGAAAATTCGAAAGAAAAGCTCTCGAGCTTTGGTACAACAATGACAAGCCCTAACAAAACTACAAGTTGGCTTTTTTTAAGAGGACTGACTCGAGACTCCGTTCACTGGTATGATTTCCCCCAAATATTTGAAACGGAATTCGCAAGTACTCAACTCCATTTGATCGATCTCCCGGGAGTCGGAAAATATAGCGCTGAAAAAACTCCACTCACAATCGCAGAAAACATGGAGTTCGTGAGAAAAAAATATCTCGAGAACAACAGCGAAAAACTTTGGATCCTCTCAATCTCCATGGGATCGATGGTTGCACTGGAATGGGCTCTTCAATTCCCGGAAGAGATTGCCGGCGTCGTTTCAATCAATACCAGCATCGGCGGTCTCTCGCCAATCTACCAAAGAATCACCGTGGAGGGGCTTACCACTGTTGTTAAGGTCGCTGCCGAAAAAGATTTAATAAAAAGAGAAGAACGAACGCTCGAGCTCATCACTAATTTGCGTCGACCGTTAAGACCTATCGCAATTGATTTTGCGAAAGCAGCCGAACAACATCCGGTCGCAAAATCAACGGCCGCAAAACAAATGATAGCGGCCGCTCGATATCGGATAAAATCAAATCCTCCAAAAGTGCCAGTGCTCTTTTTGCGATCGCTCGGTGATCGGTTGGTGAGCAGTCAATGTACTTTGGATCTGGCTCGCTACTGGCATTTGCAGAGTAAGACACATCCAACCGCGGGGCATGATATTCCGCTGGATGATGCTGCTTGGATTATAGAGCAGATTCGGGAGTGGCTCGAGGGTTTAGGATAAGAGCGCTTCGCACCTGTCACTGCTGTATTTAAGAAATACTTCGAGCATTAAAGAACCTAAACAACGATCACGATTCCGCCATAAAAAAGCATCACTTGTAAAAGCTTCATTTGCGGGCAGGATTTTTTATATTAAATCATTAAAACTAATAACTTAGAGGCTTATGTAGAACTCGTCATTTGACAGCTTTCCGGATCGCAGTGAAGATCCGTTCTTTCGGGAGCGAAAGAAAAATGTGCATCCACGGGACGACCAAAAATTTCTGTTTTATTTTGCTTTCGGCATTCGTCTTTTCAGACTTAGCACGAGCCCAATTTTCTGCGAATCTCGGACTGGAGTCTCAGTCTTTTTTTTATCGAGACTCATCAACCAAAACCACTCAGTCGCTCAACATGCTGCAGATTGGGGCCCAGCAAGAGTGGCAGACTCCATTATTTGCAAGCCGATTTAAACTTGATGCTGCCGGGAGTGTCAGCGGAAACGAAAGGCAAGCCTACCTCAATTTGCCGGAAGCTTTTTTAAGTTATCGTCCCCTCGAACAGTTACAGGTCGGACTTGGAAGAAGACTCTTTGCATGGAATGATTTGGACTCTGAGTGGAAGACGGGATTCTTTCAGCCGCTGGGCTCTCAAGATCCACTTCGCACAATGGAGGGCGGTTTAACGGGTATCCATTTTGAATGGCACAGCGATCATTTTCAGTTCACAATCGTTCCGGTTTCTGTCTACGTACCAACTCTCGGTCCAGAAATTCGAGAAAAAAATGACAAGCTTGTTTCACCGAGCCCTTGGTTTCGACCTCCAAGAGACGAAATTTATCTTTCTGACGAGGTCCCCACTGTTATTCATTACAACTTGATTTTACCCAAAGGAAAAGATGTTGTGAATAACAATGGCTCGGCGATTCGCACTGTTGTTGGAAATAAAAAGGAGGGTGTTTGGATTCAGGCCGCTTGGGCTTATAAGCCGATGAATCAGCTGGCTTTTGAGTATGACCGATCTCTTCGTACTCTTTCTGAGTCAGATCCCCATGCAGAAGTGAATATCCGTCCTAATGTCGCGTATCACGAAGTGTACGGCGGCGACCTCGGGTGGACGGGGCAACAAAACCAAATTTTTCTTTCGTACTTCGTCGACTCGCCAAAGGAAACAGAGCACACAAGGGGCTGGGTTTATCAGCGAATCGCCCCTGCAAAAGCTTGGGGAGCTCGGTGGAATTCTAATGTAACTTATTATAACGGTGACCCCGTCGCAGTTTCTTTGAGTTTTATGAGAATCAACGGCGGAAAAACTTATGACGTCGATGTCGACGGTTCTGAAACGCACACGTTACTTGGTGATCGGTTTCTTTTTACCGACGCTGCAAAAATTCGTCTTTCTGGATCGCCTATTCAAATTTTTAGAAAGAACCTGAAGTCTTCGATTCAGTATTTATATGACCAGGATCAAAAGGGTGGCTGGTTCAATGCGGAATTCCGTTATTTCCCAGAAAGAACCTTGGCATTGCATTTAGGTGCCGACGTTTTGGGTATTACCACCAATTCTCCTGCTCAACGAGATCAATTTTTAAATGAATATCGCTCTAATGACAGACTTTATACGGGGATCAGCTATGTTTTCTAAAGTTAATTCAAAAAAAATTGTGGTGTATTCTATTCTCAGCATAGGTTTGACGGTTTCGGGCTGCGGATTAAAAGTAGGCGAAAAGCCTGACGAAAAAAAGCCACTCCCGGCTCCAGCCTCTGAACTGAAGTGCCTTTCTAAAACCACACCGGTGTTTAAAAAATTTTTTCAAGCCGAAGCAACAGAGCAAGAAATCGATGCTTTTTGGACCTGTGCCCAGAAAGCTCTTGAGGCCTATCAGAAATCTGTTCGGGGCTCAAAATCCGACTCTTACAAAGACAAAGAAATCGGTCAATTTGTAGAACTTTATTTTTTAGATGAGCAAACAAAAATTCCGTCCTCTTTCATGGTTGAAGTCATGAAATTGAAGCAGCTTTTGGTGGGCGGAAACGAGTCGATGATTTCTCAAGAAGAACTCGGAAAATTGATTTCTGTCCTAGATGAACTTCGAGCTGTGTCTCAGAAAATTCGTCCTTACGTGAAGTATTACGGCTTAAAAGCCTGGCCTGCTGATGAGTCAGTTTCGCCGGGAGCTTTCGAAGATAAAGGCCTAAAAATTGATGAAGCGGCTCAGGCTTTAAAAGAGAGCGCTGCGGGTTTAGCGGTCATTTTTTCCCGTTACGGCACCTCCTATGAGTTTTCATCACTTGAAAGCCTAGCACTCGAAATTGAAAAAATGTACGGCGGGCAATGGAGTTTCGCTGCGGGGCTTGGTAAATTTCTTCCTTCGATTGCAGAACTCAAAGTTTCAGTTACAGGTGGAAATCATAAGATGGTTGCCAGTCAAGAGTGGCCTCGCTTTTTTGATTTTGGAGTGATGGGTTACTCTCAATACTTGCGATTCCACTATTTATGGCCGCAAGCCAAGCAGGATCAAAAGCAGTTTATTTTTCTTACGGACATTGCTTTACGAGGCATCAAAAACATTTCCTCCCTGATCGCAGGAAAACCGGAACAAAAGTTAACCAAAGAAGAAATTGAAAGAACTTGCCTTGCGTTGGGTGCCGTTTGGACAGACCTTAAAATTTCCAATGAACTCTTGGCCGCACTATTTAAAATCAAGGTTTTATTCTTGGCCGGGACAGAGCAAGAGTGGACGCACGCTGAAATGGAAAGAGCACACGTCAAGATATCGCAGGCCTCTGCGGCGATTAAGAACATGTCACCTTACTGGACGCTTTATGGTCTAACGTGGAAAAAGGCTGGAAGCGCAGAACAAGATCAGCTTTTCGTGGGCCAAGGAATTGCACAACTTCAGGAGAGTCTCATCAAGGTGGCCTCTTTAGCCGAGGGGCCTTATGATCTCAATGAGGCTGGCACCTTGGTTCGTGAAATTCAAAAAAGAATTCAGGATGGCAAAGAGTCACAGGATAAGAATTCATTTCTTTCGATTGTGGTTCCACTGGCAGGAGACGTAAAGCGAATTTCTTCGCAAAGTCGAAGTACCACCATCGAGGCCGAAGAATGGAAACCTTTTGTAGATCTCATTGGAGCTTCGGCTGAAGTCTATTTACGAATCCATTATACCGAATCCTTAGGTTTAAAAGACTACATAAAGCTTGCCGACTCATTTTTAGAAAAAATGATTCATAACTTTGAAAGCAATCATGTTCGGGGTCTTCATCGCCAGGACCTTAATGCTTTGTTGGAAAAGGTCGGTGAGATTTCAAAAACGGCCACCATTCAAGCTGAACTTCTTAATCTCGCAATGGAAATTAAGAAGTTTCTTTTTGGTGGGCGAGTTGATTTTATTTCAACCGAGGAGCTTAAGTCTATTCGAACGCAAATACCGCGTTGGATTGCATTGTATGAGCAGGTAAAGCCTGAGCTTAGGCTTTTACTTGCGAAAGATCGTGGACCTCTTAGGGCCGATCAATATCTGAAGATCGCGTCTTCGTTCGATCGTGCTTTGGCTGAGCTCATTCTGTTGTTGCCAGAACAAATTGATCTTAACGAGGTCAAGGCCCTTCTTCTTCGTAGCGGAATCGTTAACAGTACCGACTTCAATGAAAAATACTCTCTTTTTCTCGAGGTCAAAAAACATTTCACGGGCAATCAATCGGCAACCTTAACTCGCAAAGATTTGATCAGGCTTCGACCTTTGGTTAAAAAAACATTTACATTTTTGGCTGCAAAAACTCAAGCTCAGGTAAAACTTTCGTTTCAAGATCTCGAAGGCCTCAAAGGACTCTATGAGACTTTGGTTGCTGCTACACCAATCGTAGAAGATCTATTAGAAAGTCAGCCGGGAAAACGCCTCGGCGAAAAGGCTCTATTAGAACTTATCGATATGGCAAAAGATCAGGGGTGGATTTCTCCGGAGCTTGGAGAAAAACTAACCAATGAAATTGTTATTGCTACTTTCCGCTTTCTTTTAAATCGGATTCTTTTATCTCCTGAAGCTCGTTTGGACGGAGTTGTTCTCGATAGCATGGGAATCGAAGAGTGGAACAAGATCTTAAAAGAGCTCGAAGCTTTTATCACTCTTGAAGAGGCGCTCGAAAAACCATTTGCTCGGGGAGAGGAAAAGGTTCCTAGAGCTGAAATTTTAAAAAGTCTTGTCGCTCTGGAAAAAAGCAATTCTGCTGTACGTAAAGATTCTGAGAAGTTGCGTAGTTATTTATCCGTTCCATATGGATCAAATAAGGAGGGCGCGGTTTATCTCAATATAGGTTTAGCTGAGCTCTACAAAAAGGAAGATGTGATACGCACGAATCTTCTTGGCACTGTGCTCAAATGGTTCATTCGTGGTTATAGCAGAGACTTAAAGCGTGCTAAGGCTATTACAAGTATTCGCGAGTCTGAGTTAAGAACGATAATTAAAGATGTCAAGCCGTTCATGAAATTTTTTGGATCGACGTTCGAACTCAATAATAAGTTTATCTCAAAGAGATTGATCGAGGCCTCTCTCTTTCCACGAAGAGCCAACGGAAGAAAAGATCCTCTGAAGGCCGAGGTCGCGTTTGATTATGCGACTTTGATTCTATCTGGAATGAAACTCAAAAGTGAATTCATTGAGCGATATACACGCAACTGCCCGGTGGATCGACGAGATGAAAACAATCTAAAATTTGAAACCGATTGTTTGATTCGGGAAACTCATGCTCAGTTCTATGTGGGTGTTGATTCGATGCCTCGATTTGCAGGATTTATTCTACCTTTTGATCGTAAAGAGTTCCGTCGCTTTTTTGGGGTTATGGCAAACGCCGCAGATATTGATTTGAGAAAAGACACGGTTTCTGAAAAAGACTTTTTCTTAGTTCCCCATATCATGCAGTTTGTGGAATCAATCTTGATTCGCTTTGATAAGAATGTAAACGGGTCTCTTTCAACACAAGAAGCGATCAAGGCTTATCCGGTTTATAAGCAGCTACTTTCCGACGTTTCCTGTTTTAAGGAAGACAAATGGCTGCTTCCGCTTTTTACGTATCTGCTCAATTATGGCGAGCCGCCGGAGTCGAGTTTAGGTGGTGGAATCCGATTATTTATTTGGAAACAAAAAGGTCCCAACAATTGGAATCTCCGAGTCGATCGTTACCAACTGATTCGAATTTTGGCCGAAATCGCGACCCGGGTTTCTAAGTCTTCGGGTTCCGGAGACTCATGTGAAGACTCGAAAGTATTGGATGTTCCGATTCCGACAGAGACCCAGGTTAAAGAGGTGCCGATTGAAGACGGACTCGAGTCACCGTTGCACTAGAAAGTTCCATACCCCACTTGGAGCCTGTCCCGTCGACAGTCAGTGGGGTTCCATGTGTTCCGTTATTGGTATCGATATCTGCGGAGATATCAGTAAACTCGGTGTTACTTGCGCGCCAAACAAGAACCCGTGGATTTGCGCCGGAATTATCAACTTCAATTACGACATCGATATCAGTGCTATAGGGTTCGAATGTACCGCTTGTATATGTTTTCCAGGTTCCGCCATCACCACGAGAACCGGCGCGAC
>JBFWYS010000149.1:0-8081 GCA_050186175.1 Pseudobdellovibrionaceae bacterium | reverse complement strand
TAACGAAGTGGCATCGCAGATTAACCAAGAGGGCGAAAGCATTCACCTGGGCTTATCCCGTGAGAGACTTGTTCATGATCAAACAGAATTGGAATCGCAATCGGCAAAGAGTCATTTCTTTGACTGTTCGGATGGCGTGTTATGCGACGAAAATGGTGGTGGAAGATGATGAATATTTTTCCTCAACGACTTGGCGAAATCTGCCTCAATAATAATTTCAAATGGGTTTTAGATGGAGTCGAAATTACTCATTTGTCGCATTTAGAAGTTCGGATTGGAGGTCATTGGATTTATGGAATTGTATTCGAACATAAAGCACGCCTCTATTGGTCATCATGGGAAGACTGCGTAGTTGTAGACATCAGCCTTGGTATCAAAGCTCGCTGGTCAGACAGAAAATAAGGAGGAGAATTATGTTTTCGAACACCGCGTATGAGGCCCTCTATCAAATTTTGGGGCTTGAGTTACATTCAAAATTCATTGAGTTAATTACGGGTGAGGCCTTCTTTAAGGGCCTCGTCCATTTCATTTTCGGAACGATGTTTTTCTTTGCGATTCTGAAATTCATCTCACGCTACATCCCTGGCTCATTGGTAGATCGACGTCACATACCACTTTCAAAATTTATCAAGATAATTGCGTGTCTGTTTCTTGGACTCGCAGTTTTGAGGGTAGGCACTAACGCCAAGGTGACTGACTATCAGGGAAAAAACTGGTCAAACAATCCATACATTCAAGGTCGATTTCAGGGAGTTGAAAATCAGTACAAAGTGAGTTTTGTCTTTGAAGTTATCAGCCATACGGCAGAAGAGCTAACGGGTCTTTTATCGAGAGTAATTGATAGCGTTTTTGCAAAAGGTAACTCTCAGCTTACGGCCCCAAACTTATTCTATAAGTCGATTATGTACGCTGGGATTTCAACAATTGATGATCCAACACTCCGCGATCAACTCCAGTTTTATTCAGAAGAATGCTTTTCTAAAGTGCTTCCCTCGGTGGACCAATACAAGAAACAAGCTGCCGTTGATAACTTCTTTATTGCAGGACAAAAGATTGACCATGAATTGTCTGATGTAACGCTTGATCTTGGGAACGGGCAAAAGACAAACTGTCTTGAGGTTAAGGAGTCCACGGTTCAGAAACTCAATCAATACGCTTCGAGAAAGACGAATGGTGTTTCTGATCGCGTATCCTCTGCGGCTCTTTACAGTGGCCAGTTAGACCCCGCCTATTACAAAAACTATACGGCCTCAATGGCACTCGTAAATTATTATGCGGATCAAACTGAAGGGCGCCTAGGAATTCAAAAAGGTGCAGAGCTTCCTCGGACTGCGGGTAACGTATTTCAGGTTATGGGTCGTTTTTTTGGATGGGATGGAATGCTTGGTTCTCTTGGCCGTAGAGACTTACAAGGCGCTTCAGAAGCCGCTCAACGTTCGCAAGAATTCAGTGAACACTTGGCTCGCGCTCCGCATGTCGCTGGATTCGTTCGCATGATCCTCATTGCAATCTTTCCCTGGCTTATGTTTTTCGTTGTAGCTGGACGCTGGAAAGTTTTGCTTGTTTGGTTTTGGATTTATTTTTCAGTCCTGTTGTGGACGCCGCTATGGACGCTTCTCTATCACATTATGCTAGGGATCGCGATGTCGAGCGAAGTGATGGAATCCTTTGGTCAGATGTCAGACGGCATTTCACTTTACGCTGCGGCTCTAGTGAATCATCGAATCTATTATATGTTTTCGATCTACGCATGGGTGCAGCTTTTGGTTGCAACTCTCACCACTGGCTCCGCTTTTATGTTCATAAAACCGATGCTTGGTGAAAGCACTTCAGAGTCGAGCCCAGAGTTTATCGGCACCGCAATGGGAGGCGCTGGTACGGTTGTCGATGCAGCATCAGCTAAAGGCGCACTCGGTGTCGCCAAGGCGGTTCTATGAATCGCCTGTGTATTTTCAGCGCGACACGGAACGGGTTGCGCTTAGGGGTGTGGGGACAAAGTCCTCACTTTTTTTCGGGTGTTGGGTACCAACCCCCTATCTTGCCTACGAACCAAAATGCCCAAAATACAAGCAATCAAAGATTAACAATAACCAAAGGAGAAACATGAACAAAACAAAATTTAATAAGGAGACATACATGGTTTTAAAACGAGTTCCGCTACTTCTAATTTCTGTAGGTATCATCGGTCAATTCGTACTCACGGGGTGCGCTAGCGTGAATCAAAAGGAAGAATCTATTGAGTCGATTCTTGCGAAAGAAAACGCACTTATCGAAAAAGTAAAGTTAGAGCGAACGCAGCCGCAGATTACCGAAGCCTTGTCAGCAAACGAAAGTTTGCAAAAAGCAGAAGTGCATCTGTCGCTAAGTCTTGAGGAGATTCTTAAGGCAAATGAAACCATCACAATTAAATTGTTAAAACAAAACCAAAAGGAGGTACGAGGTGGGAAAAGCGAAAGACCTAACAATTGATGCTGGAGAAGAAGTGATGCAAGCCGTAGGCGAGCTAAGTGCGACAGCGAAGGACGCGGCAAAAGCCGCAACTGAGACGGACTTAGATCACGAAGAAGTTCAAGGATGGCTCACTACAATCTTCAAAGCGCTTCTTGGTGCATTTAAATAATGTTCTGCTAAGAGCGAAAATCCGACCCATTAAAGGAGGATGAGCGACACAAAAAGAAATGAGACCTACAACTTTCTGCGGTCTCCCTATCAACTGATGAGGAGATATAAATGGACCAGAATAATTCTAATACCACGAAAAAAAGACTTCCATCTTCGCACGTTAGGTTTACTGAAAAAGAATTTGAGATCATCCAAAAAATGCAACAAACCACGGGTCTTTCTATTCCTGATCTATTAAAAAAAGCACTCTTTAAAAGAATTGATCTTATTCGTCCGCTCATTTCAAAAGAGGATGTAGAAAAAATTATGACTGAGCTTCGTTGCCAAGGAAGAAACATCAACCAAATTACCACAAAGATCAACTCGGGCCTTATGAGTGGATGGAGTCAATCATTCAATAGTCTTGTGCGAGTGTATGTAGATTTAAGACATATCATTTCCTTAAATTCAGCGAAAGCCTTAGAAAATGGCAATCGTTAAGTTAGAAAAAGTAAAGAATCTCGAAAGATACGATGAGTACATTCATAAAGACCGAGAAGTAGAAATTAGTGAGAGCGCGCCAGAAGGATTAGAGGGAAAAATGATGCCAGCTATCCATGATGAACATGCGAGATTAAAAAACAAAAGAGTGGAACATCTCGCATTCACCGTTTATCAATCTTGGCATCCGAACGAGAGCAATGCGTTTCCAGTCGAGAAGTACACTCAAATGGGCCGAGAGCTTGCCGAGAAATTTGCACCAGGACATCTTGCTTGGGTCACAACTCATACGGATAAAAAGCATATTCATAACCATATTACGATCTGCTCGATACATTCCGAAACAGGAAAAGCGTTAGATCGTCGGCGCGAAGACTTTAAAAGGCTTCACACGATTAACAATGAAATTGCCAAGGAGAATGGACTCGCATTGAATCTTCCAAGAACCAATAACCCAAATGCCAAATTACCCCCAGGAGTTCATAAGCTTCTAGCAAAGGGAAAAAAATCTTGGGTACTCGATATGGTTCAAAAGATTGATTTTGCTCGAGCTGGAAGTACAAGTTTTGACGATTATGTAGGTCAACTTAAAACTCTTGGTGTCGATGCAAGAATCGACAACAAGAACATTAGCTATTTTTACGGAGATCACAAAAAAGCAGTTCGAGGCAAAACTCTCGGTAATAATTTTGACAAAGATGGGCTTATGAAAGCCTTTAGGGAGAACGATGAAAAATTCGCACAGACGCCCGGACTTCGAGAACAAATTCGATCCGACATTGGCGCGGCCTTTGACGGGAAAGGACATCCTGTGGGAACTCCAAGCAATCTACTACTTGAATCAGCAAGCCATCCAGGACTCAGAAAAAAGGATTACGGGAAGTTTACAAAAATTGAGCGTCCTAACTCTCGGAATGATTTGCCTGCAATTTTTGATGAGCGCGGGGGTACTCTCTATCAAGAAATGAAGCGTGCTCAGAAAATGAGTATTTTAGATTACTGTGTGCAGCAAAAGATTAAAACTAAATTGAATACAAAAGGCGAAACCGTTTTAAGCGGCAGAGAATTTGTTGTGATTAAAGACAATGATTGGACCAACACCAAAAATAGAACAAAAGGTACAATTATTGATTTCGTGGCAATCCATGATGAAACAAATTATCTGCGCGCCATTGCGAAGATAAACAACACGCCTCGTATTCTAATTTTAGAACAAGCAATGGGAGAACAAAAGCGCGGTTTTCAGTCTTTTTATATTCCAAAGCCAAAAGCAGCCATGCCAGAGATAAGAAAAAAGTCTTTAACAAAGCTTTTAGAATCTCATGGCTACGGAAACGAAGCCGCAGATGTTCTTTTTAAAAATAAAAATGTCCATGTTGGCACAAATGGCGGCGTTTTATTTATGAATGAAAAGGAAGACTCGGCAATGGAATTTTGCGAGGAATCAAATGGTAAATGGAAACCCAAGCGCCATGGAAAGCCAGCGGGATCATTTTTCGAGCAGATCACAAAATCAAAACAAATGCTCGTTTTTCGAGATCCTTTTGATTTCGCACTCTTTAGCGCAAAGGGCGCAGTTCGTAATTTCAGTGGTGCAAATATTTTCGTGATGTTTGACGAAAATTCGCACCGCAGACTTGATGAGGTTTTGGCTTTGAATCCGCACATACAAAGTGTTCACATGGCGCATTCAGGAAATCCTAAAGAGCATGAAAGGAGTAAAACTCATGACATGATTAAACGATTTGACCCGTTCGATATTCAAATTAAAGAGCTTTCTTTAAGCGACGCAAGTAAAGCGCGTGGTCGCGGTCCAGATATTAGTATGTAAAGTTTTAGTCCACGAACGAATGTTCGAGACATATCAAAATTAAATTCTCTTCCTACCACTACCAGGCGGACGAGTTTTCACAAATGGAGAAATCTATTCATGGAAACATCCGAATCTAAAAATGCAACAAAACCAAAAGTAAAAAAGTCCAATTCTTCTGCGATTCGTGTCGCAACTGATACACGGAAAAAGCTGCTTTCTGAGCTTACAAAAATTAACAAAAAGCAATTCGGGAAACGCGTCAAAGTTGATGCGCTACTGCTTAAGCTTCTCACTAAAATCACGGCAGAAGATATTGCGGAACTGCAAGAGGCTAGTCTCACAGGACGTGACCGCATGGAGCAGAGCTATCGAGCTTTCTGTGCGAAGCACGGCCAAATCACAATGGACGATTATTTAGCGCATCTTCTCAAATCAGACAGCAGCAAAATTGAAAGGGCAAATGCAACACTTTCATAGGTGAAGTGTCGCATTTGACGCATTAAAAGTTGAAGCAATTTTGGCTGATTTTTCTTGATTAGAGACGTGGGGGAAAGTAAATTATGGATAATAAAAATTCGACTGATTTTAAGTGCAAAAACTTTAGATCAAACGAAAAGTTCTTTGAAAACAAAATAGTTTCTGGCGTCCAAACGAGGGGGCGGGCATGTCTGTAGCGACATCATCTTCGATGCAAATCACTGCTGATATGGGCTTTGAAAATTTAGATTTTATAAGCGCGATTGAAGCAGCTTTGTATCTGCGGATTTTTCGTAAAGATGGAACTCCTTGTGTAGAACGGATTCGAAACCTTGTGAACAAGGGAAAGTTACCATTTTACAAACCGTTTGGACGATTGTTATTTAAGAAAGCGGAACTTAAGGCGGTCATTGAATCCTCTAAAAAAGGAGGATTCAAATGGCGGTAACAAATTACGTTGATGCTAAGACTGGTGAAACACTCTTCAAAGTAAGAGTGCGAAGGTTTTCAACTGAAAAGCCTGGAATGCAAATTGATCGAAGGCTGCAGGGGTTTAAGACAATTAAAGAGGCCGAAAAGGCTGAGAAGCAGCTGATGCTTCAAGCTGAGCGTGATCTTGTATGTGCAGAAAGTAAGAGCTGTTTGTGGAGTTCATTGATAACTGCTTGGGAAGTCGCCGCGCGATCTGGTGACATTTTCATTCGAGAGCTATCGCCTCAAACTGTAGACGACTACGTTTACATTGTTCGGGATCACTGCAAAGAATGGGATGATCTGCATGTCTCGGAAATTGATCGCGCGCGGGCTTGGATGGTGTTGGACAGAGTAGAGAGGGAGATTTCCATTTCTCGAAGAAAGCGGCTTAGAACCGCAATCGACGCGATTTTTAAATGGGGATTTCTTTCTGGCACGGTCAAAGGCCTTCAGAGCATTCCGACTGAGGGATTTAAATCTTTGCTGAAAGATGAAGAGAAAATGCCTGAGATCCTAAATCTCGTGCAAATTAGAACACTTCTTGATTACGCGGAAAAGGTACAACATCCCTGGTATGCGCATTGGGCTTTGGCGCTCTTTACCGGCATGCGATCCGGTGAGCTTTATGCTCTTGAGTGGGATCAGGTGGACTTTGAAAATAAGCTCATCTACGTCCATAAGAATTGGACAAACCGCTGTGGTTATGGCCCGACGAAAGGGCGCTATTGGCGGACAGTTCCAATTGAAAGTTCTCAAGTTTTGAGTCTTTTAAAGGAACTCAAAACTAAGAGCCAGGGTGAGAGACACGAACCGAATAAGAAGTTTGTTCTTCATCATTTCAAAACATGGACAGATGGAGAGCAGGCTTCGATTCTTCGTGAGTTCTGTATCGGTAGCGGGCTTCCGTCAGTTAGATTTCATACGCTAAGAGCGTGTTTTGCGACTCAACTCATACGAGATAGTGTCGCTCCGGCTGTCGTGATGAAAATCTGTGGGTGGAGAGATCTAAAGACCATGCAGCGTTATATTCGGCTTGCAGGTATCGAAGTCAAAGGAGCCACTTTAGGACTTAAACTTCTACCTGAGCGAGAAGTCATGGGCCGCGTTGTTTCATTGTTCAGAAGCGAATAATAACCAGATACTATTTAGTCAAAGCTGGGGTTTGCTGCTAGTGAAAATCACTGGGCAAACCCTGGGCAGGGGAGACTTAAGGCACTGAAATTCTTCAGTTCCCGACGTCACCTCCAAACGTCTTTGAGTGAATAGTACGTTTTTCAACTAAGTACCTAAAATCAAAAGTGAATAGATTCAATAAGTTAGCCAGGCCTACTTTTTTAAACCTAACTCGAAATAACCAAAAATAACCGCGTCTGCTGGAAAAGTGCTGTACCGCTGCTGTACTTTGAATTTTTCAATCCAAAATTTTGAAAAGCTCTAGATAGCTTGATAGCAAAGGCCTTCGTGGATTTTTTGTGGTTGGTTATCAGTCGCTCAATTTCAGAAAAGGAAATTTTGATACGACGTTTCTGCTGGAATCAAGCGAGTCGTTCACTCTCGAAGAAGCTAAATCTTACCCCTCAAAGAATTTAACCGCCCAAAACAATTTTAAGGGAGTATAAAATGGAAAATAAGAATACTAAAAAGCATTCAAAAAAAGAAACAAATCGTACAGTCCGTGTATCTGAAGACTCATTTCAAAAGTTACATGCGTTTAAAAAGCTACTACACAAAACCAAAAAGTCTAAAGGCGCAATTACTTTCGAACCAATCATCAAACTGGCAATCGATTTGTTGAATGAAGATCATATCAAAATTCTACAAACTAAAGCTCTGAAAAACTCTGATCGGGAAGAGATTTTTCGACAGAAATACTTTGAGTTGTATAATACGCACTCGAAAGAAGATTTCATTGGATTTACTCAAACGCCAGCATACTTTGAGTTTATTAAAGTGCACGAGCATCTCGTAGGATAAACGAAAAGGTGGGCAGCACGTTACATTTCGTAAAGCTGCCCATATCGCTTTTGCCTACTTGAATTTGTAAGTGGCCAAAGCCTTCTCGCCAGATTTTTGAAGTAATTTGTTCTCCACTCCAAATGCTAAGTCTCTACTCGCTGTCGCCGTAGAAATAGTCTTAAATATTCCTAAGTAGTCTTTTCGTGAAAAAGCGCGAATGGCAAAGTTTTCGTGAGCAATGTTTAATCTGTCATCAGTA
>JBFWYS010000148.1:0-8114 GCA_050186175.1 Pseudobdellovibrionaceae bacterium | reverse complement strand
TGCTCGTCGGTATTTTTCCGTGATTTTGTTACTATATCAGTTATGTGCTCTTGGTATTCTATGACTGATTTGGGGGCGGTCTTTGTATTATTTATTTTCAGACCTCGATATTGGACGTATCAGCCAGATTTTGAGTCTCTCATTTATCCAATGATGAGCCGTGTTCCCTTGCGCTCTAAAAGCTGAGGATCCATTAAGTTAGGTGTGGATACGAACGCTAATCCTTAGGCGTATTGAATCCAAAGCGAATCCACAAAGGAGTCAACCCAATGCCCAGCAAGAAACAGGTGAGAGCCCATATGTTTTGCCATGGAAACCAAGTTGGTGCGGGACTCTTAACAAGCCAAGAGCCAATACCAACCAATAAACTGAAAATACTTAGGCTGGAAAAAATGGTTGCGGCCAGAGATCGTGCGAGATTGCGACGGTCGCGAGATTGTTGGTGGCCAGCTAAGGGGCCCCAAAATCCAGAAGGCTTCACTTTTTGATAAAATGATTTGAGCAATTGCAAATCCTCCGGCCCGGCCCACGCCGTAGCAATCAGTGCCGCAACTATTGAAATCAAGGCAATGATCAACAGCCGAAGGGCAGGGTCAGCAACAAAAACTAGCAGAATTGGAGCTGCAAGCGCAGAAACAGCAATGGCCGCAATTTCAGACCATGCGTTTATCCGCCACCAAAACCAACGCAAAAGTAGAATTGGCCCCATGCCGGCTCCTAGAAGCAAGCTCGTCTGCCAAGCGTCTTGGATGGATGAGAGACGAGTCATTATCAAAAAGGCAATTAGTAAAATTAGGAGATTCGAGGTTCGTGCCACCCAAATTAAGGTTCGGGGGTTAGACTCCTTTTTCATTAAAACTTGGCAGTAAAATCTTTTGTAAATATCATTGGTCCAGTACGAAGCGCCCCAGTTCAGATGCGTGTCTAGTGTGGAAGCCAGAGCCGCCAACATAGCCGTCACCATCAAGCCCTTGACCCCTGCAGGCAGAAGCTCCGCAATACCTCGGACATAAGTGCCTTCGCGAGCAGCCATTTGCATCTCGGGTGACAATGAGGCATACACTGGAAAGAGAACCAATAACCCTAGTCCAAGCGGAATCCACAATAAACTTCTCAATAGAACCTGGCTGACAGTAAAAATTAAGCTGGCTATTTTAGAATCAAAATCGGATCGGCAAGCCATTGATCTTTGAGCTAAATATCCCGTGCCATCAGAGTTAAGCTGAATGATCCACTGTAAAGCAAAGAGTGCCAAAACGGAGAAACTTACGTTCTTCGCCTGAGAGGGTGTGAAAGCAAGAATCTGATTACCGTTAAGACCGGTTGGATTGTCGGGCCCGAACGTTGTAGAAATTTTTTCGTAGATGATATCTAAACCGCCGGCTTGGCTAACCACGATGAAGCTGAAAAGGGCTGTGCCCAGTATCATAATTGCAAATTGAGCTACGTCTGTCATTACAACGCTGTGAAGTCCACCAGTTGTAGAGTATAATGTGGTGACTCCCACAATCGCGAGGAGTGAAATCATGTTGGATGCAGTTTTTTCCCATACGAGCGGGTCAGTGATGGAGAGATTGGTTACAGGTACATGAATCCACTGAGCCAAATCAACAACGTGCAAAAAAATCGAAGGCGGAAGCCAATTATCCCATAGAAGAAACGGTTCGGAAATCTTTGCCGCCGCAAAGAGAACCCAAGCCAAAACAACACAATTAAAAATGGTACCAAAATAAATTGCTTTGATAAGTCGAAGAGCAGAAGCTGCTCGCTGTCCATAGCGAAGCTCGCTGAACTCTGCATCGGTCAGTACTTGAGCGCGCCGCCACTGAGGGGCCAGCAAAAAGCCCAATAGCAAAAAGGCCATTGCATAAATCCACAATTGCCAGAGAGAAAAAATTCCGGCGGTTGCGATCAAACCCACTACGAGTAGGGGGGTGTCAGCCGCAAATTGCGTTGCGGCCATGCTTATGCCAGCTTGCCACCCCTTCAAGGATCGACCTGCGAGGAAGTATTCTTCTAATCCTGAGGAAGCCTTATCCTTCGCCTTAAAGCCCGAGTATATAGAATAAACGATGAACAATAATATGATAAGAATGTCTAGACTGTTCAAGGCATCTTCTCAATAAAAACAGATCGACTGGGAAAGGCAAACTCGACGCCTTCCTGCCGGAATTTTTTGAATAAGTCCATAAGCACCTCTTCCTGGAGATCCATATAGACGTTGTACTCTGGGTCGTTTACGTAAAAGACAAATTCAAAATCCAGAGACGAGGCGCCATAGTTGCAAAAATGACAGCGGTCGAACTCTAACTTCTCCCGCTTCAAAATGACCTCGCGGACCCACACGGGAATTTTCTCAAGAGTTTCTGCGGGCGTGGAATAAACCACACCAAGAGTCTGCACCACTCGTCGCTTCTGCATGCGCTTGAAATTTTGAATCCGACTTTCAAGAAGATCCTTGTTCGAGAGGATTAATTCTTCCCCGGATAGACTTTGCAGCCGCGTAGTTTTAATACCAACGTTCGTGACAGTACCTTTGTGATTCCCTGCCACGATAAAATCGCCAATCACAAAGGGTTTATCTAAAACAATCGAGAGTGATGCAAGAAGATCGCCCAAAATATTTTGGGCGGCTAAGGCAACGGCAATCCCCCCTACGCCAAGTCCTGCCAAAAGGGCGCCGATATTGACACCAAGATTGCTCAATCCGATAAGGATAATTGTAACAACATACGCAACTTGGAGGGTTGCCGAAAGGAGACCTAATGCGGCAGCGGCTGAGGGGTCGTCTCGAACAATTCTATCAAGAGTTGCTCGGCGCCAGGTGCGGATGAGGTGGATGCCCCAAATGCCAATTTGAAAGATGATACTGAAAACGGCAATTGCAAATAGAGACTTTCTCGCAGCTTCGGGCGGGCTGAGTCGCAGGCTTAATACATAGAGAATCCAAGTACAAATGACCCATGACTTCAGGCCATCCAGGAGATCGACGGCGACATCATCCCAGATGGTCGAAGTCTGCTCTGCAAATTTCCGCAGGCGAAAGGAGACAAGTTTTGTGACTGATTTAATCGCCAGCGCGAAGGCAAGAGACAATACGACTGTGATAAACCAAGACCACACAGTATTTTCCAGAAACAAAGATTTAGCTTCTAAGAGAGTTGAGCTAATAATCGCTTACCTCCGATTTGAATCCCACGCTTACGCACCAGATTCCAAGTCTACATAAATCAAGGTGTTAAGAAAATAAAATTTAACAAATTGACCCCAAGCGATCCTGCCAGACACGTCAAATTGAAGAAGTTGACGGAGCTTTAGCGCATCTATAACCTCCTAAATTAATTTAAGTGGAGTTGTATGGAGCGATTTTGCGATGTCATCGAGCGTCCATTTTTGTTCACTTGCTTACTGGCGGCCGAAGGCGCAATCGCAGCTCCCTCGACTGGTGATTGTCGATTTTTTGACGCCCGCGGCAAACTTAAATTCCTGCTGTGCAGGACACAGAATGAATCGCTGCGGCGGCCTAGCCTTAAGTCTTATTGCTGCGGACGGCGATAAATAATAGAAACGTTCTCGACTTCATTTTTCTCCTAATAAACCGATTAAATCTTGGTTTATTTAATAAGGAGAACTCACCATGTACTTGCGTTTTTTGGTTACCATTGCGACTGTTACTGCACTGGCTGCGGCTTGCTCAAGTAAAAAGAGCTCAGAGGGATCGTCAACTGATTCGTCTCAAGATTCTTCAGTCTCTGGAACGCTCACATCTGTTTCTGTTAGTTCTTTGAGACACGGACAGGTGGGAACAAGGACTGCTAAAACAATTACTCACATTATGGCGGTGAGTCCTTCAACGGCCACCTCTACTCGCTATGTGTCTGCAGTTGCATCAGATGGAACTTTCACACTTTCAATTGATTCGGGAAAACCTTGGTTGATCGTATTTGTCGCGCAAGACGGAACGCTCACCGGACCTGATATGATTGCAGGTATCGTACGTGTAGCTGCTAATAACTTAGACACTCTTCCGCTTGCGCAGGCAGGAGCGGTTGAGCTTGGAGATGTGACTGTAGATGGCGCGACGGCTACTGCAACACCTTCAACATCAGTTTCTGATCTCCTGACCACTTTGGGTGTAACGACAGACGAAGCTTCTTTCATAGGAAATATGGATGATTTAGCTCTTCGTCTCGCAAATCCAGATATCGATGGCAACGGAATGATCGATGCATCAGAAGACAAAACATTTATGCTCGACTGGCACGTGCGCGCGAACACAAAATTGAATGGGAACGATTTGCTAATTACGGATGTTGAAAATACATTCGCTGATCCTGCAAACCTAACTCTTACTTGGACACTCGGATCTGCGTATGCCACCTATCCGAAAACCTATGACGATGTTATTTACCACGGAAATTCTGGCGTCGATCTTTCTCTTCAAAATGGAGGAGGTTTTAGCGTGACTGGAACTGCAGTTGCTGCGACATCTTATAGTGGTGGAGGTTGGGGATCCTGGAGTTCCTTCGGGGCTGATTACAATATGACATCCCAAGAGCTCGGTGCTTCGGACGCCAGCGCTACTTTTATTTATACTCTTGGTTCTGCATCTAAGCAGCTGACCTTCTCAAATGTTCGCACTCGCACAAAAGCAAGTTTAGATTCTGCAGGCACGGTTTTGCCATTTGTTAAAATTAATACAGCTTCTGGTAAAATTACTGGCCTTGATTACAAATGGATGAAGAAAACCGCTACAACTTGGGAGCAGGCAACAGAAGCAGAAGTAGGTCTCGTGGTCCAAGAAACTGGAGCTTATATTTCTCTTAATGTGACAAAGACTGGGTCTGAAGCAACAGGAATGGGATTCACAATTCCTGCAACTTCAGCTACAGGAACAATCAATGTGAACGACGCCGAAAATTTCTTCAATGCGGATCTTGCAGATCCAACAAATGTAACAATCGAAGATATTTGCAGTAGTGCTTTATCTTACGATGACAAAATGGGGCTTCGTCTTTTTGCCGGTGGTTTTGGTCCTAAGACCGGCACAACCGCTTGCTGGTAAAAAAATTCAACGTGGCCGCCAGATTTTTAGTTCCACGCGGCGATTCTGTCTTCGTCCTTGGTAATTACCATTGTCGGCAATCGGCATCGTTTCGCCGAAGCCTTTGGCCTCAACTTTGTTGGCGGCTACTCGAAGTTTATCGATCAAATGTTTATGCATGGCCGCTGCACGGCGTTCGCTTAAGTCTTGATTGTATTCTTCCGAGCCGATCGAGTCGGTATGACCTTCAATCAAAAACCGATCATACGAAGTTTTGATTGCCTCGAGAACCACCAAATCAATGCTCACCATTTTTTCGGGATCAAGTTCATCTGAGTTTAGCCGAAATAAAACTTCCACATCGATTTTGATAACCTCGGGATCTTGAGGAGTTGCGGGCTGAACAATAGCAACCTGTTTCTCTTCATTGCCGCAAACCGGCCCAACGGCCCAGTTGATTCCGGCATAGACCCGCCATTCGGCGCCTCCGAGAGCCGTATCAATTTGATGAGCGCCTCCAAAATGAAGGGCTACATTTTGTGAGTAGTCGTATTTTGCGCCCATTAAGGCTTCGAGCGAAGAGAGACTGCGGTCGGTATCGAGCTCTACGTTTTTGGCAGGTTGACTTCCAAAAATTTCGAAAATCAACTTTGTGTCGACTGAGTCGAGAAGGTAGCTTCCAGCTACAGAGTAAGTCCATTGATCATCCATTGGAACAAATGGAACTCCTGCAATTGGATCACCAGGATTTCGATCTCGATAACCAACGTTCAAAGCCGCCGCCCACTTCGAAGCAAAAACTGTGTCAGCAACGAATTCGTAGTTGAATATAGGTCCCGCATTTTTTCCGATGAACGGATTGTCTTCAACTAAGTTATTATTGACCGAGAAAACTGCGGCCAATCCTCCGTTTGCATCTCCCAGAAGGCGGTACTTCGTATTTGCTCTGATCTCAGTGGCTCCATTCTTTTCAAATGAAGCCACGTAATAGTCGTCTTCGACGCTGCGTGAAAGGAGAAATGGAACGTTAACTCCGAAATCCCAGCGATCTGTGAGTCCCATACCGATACTGAGATCGGCTCCGGTAATCGAGTCCTTTCTTTTTTGTCCACTCTTAAAATTTGCATTTAAAGTCTTGCTGTAAGTCAGACTGTTAACAGCATAGTTGAAAAACAACCCCATATTAATAATACAAGGTCGTAATGTCTCTGAGGACTGAACCGTCACAAAATCGAGACCGTTCGTCGTCGGATTGAAATTTTGATAGTCGGTTCCGCAGACGTTCGCAAAAGCAGTCCCAGAAACGAAGAGGGGTATCAAAGTGGTTAAAAATTTCTTAATGTTCATGACCTATCACTTTTTAATTTTTTTGCAGGATGTGTTTTGACCGTCAGTCGTAAACTCATATCCTGAGTTGCAGGCTGTTAATACACAGGCTGCTTTTTTGTGGCAGCTTGTGTCGCAGGCTCGGAAACCTGTTCCGTTCTTGCCTGCACACGCAAACCTCTCACCATCTTCGCAAGAGTCTTCATCGACACAGATTCCATGTTTCAGCTTAAAACCTTGGTCACACTGGTCCAGAACACAACTGTCGTAACCTTGGCCATTTTGGAAGCAATACATCGTTCCACTTCCACTTTCGCCGCGACACTGTTGTGGAGACGCCGGCTGACAATGATTCTTCTTACACTTTCCATTGTCTGCGAGACTGTAGCCTTCTTTACATGCTGAAACTACGCATGAGCCGTAGTCAGTTCCTTGAGCGTTACAAGTACGAGTTCCACTGCCGTTATCAAACTCACAGGCTATTTCTGAGTCTGGCGTGCAAAGTTGAGCCACGCAGACTCCGCTTTGAAGCATGTATCCAGCTTCGCAACCGTTGAGGACGCAAATTCCCCATCCGGATCCGGCGCTATTACATGTTTTATATCCAACGCCAACTCCCGAAGTACATGGAGTCACGCTTGTTGGTTCACACGCATGCGCCACACACTGTTGATTGTCGTCGCGGTAATATCCTGGTTTACATTCTCCGTAAACACATTCTCCCCATGCACTTCCTTCGTTGTTACATGTTTGCATTCCGCTGATTTCAGTGGTGCTGCAATCACGAGTTTCATTTGAAGTACAAACCATCTCAGTCGGAAGACCCGGAGTTGGAGTTGGACCTGAAGACTCAGGCGATGGATTTGGAGACGGCTCAGGACTTGGTGCTGGAGCGGGATTGGGACCAGGTTCAGGACTTGAGGCTGGATTCGGCACAGGATTGGGGCGCGAGCCCGGATTTGGAGAGGGTGCAAGTGTTGGAGAGCCAACAGACTGCGATTCAGTATCTGTTGTTTCACACTTTCCGTCGGCAAGAGCGTATCCATCTTCGCAACTGATCGCAACGCAAGGGCCGTATCCAAGGCCATTGTTCTTACAGGTCATGCGGCCTTCACCGCGAGGAACTGTACAAGTTGCTACGGCACCGGCCTCACAGGCAACCACTACGCAGACGTTTTTTTCCTGACGATATCCAGGTTGGCAACTTTCATAATTACATGAGCTAAAAGAACTCACTTGATCTGTACGGCAGGCGAGCCCGCTACCGAGATTGTCTTCGCAGGGTTTGCAATACCCCAGGGCAATCAACGAATGCCTTGTATCAGGATCTATATATTTTGCTTTCGCGCAGTTTTGAAAGCCCACTACGATTCCAACACAGCCAACGACAGATATTACAACGACCATAATTTTATGAAGTTTTGTTTTCGGAAACATCTGAATCCTTATATTGTTAATTGCTCAACTTTCAAATCCTGAAGCTAACCTGTGGCCGACTTCTTCGCCAATACTTTGAAGAAATTGTGCCAATCCATTAGTGAGGAGCTCATTGCGATGACCTAGAATTTCAATGACGCCAAAAATATTATTTTTATCAATTACTGGAATCCACATTCCAGCATCTAGGCCGAGGTTGTGCGCTCTCAGTGATCGGGGCAACATCATATCTTTAATAATGTCTCTACTCCACTCAGCTCTTTTCATTCGCCAGACAATTCCAGGCATTCCTTCGCCCGACTCAAAA
>JBFWYS010000147.1:0-8194 GCA_050186175.1 Pseudobdellovibrionaceae bacterium | reverse complement strand
CTCTTCAGGAATATCTCCAAGATCTGACCTATAAGGGAACGATGTTTCGAGTTGGAGTTGGATTAGAAATCGGAAAATTTTTAACTGTTGGTCTTTATCAAGACACCTTCAGCTTAAAAACCAAGCTTTCAGATACGGACAAAGGTGTCGTGTGTACCAATTGGGCTGTTGATGGTTGCAGCGAGCGAGGCTCACTGCGCATGACCCATTTTGTGGTGAGCACTTCTCTATAGAAAATTATTTATAACGAATGACGACCGTAGAGTTTTCCGCAAGGTTCACGGAGTCAACAAGGGTGACTGTCTTATCCGAAAAGGAATAAAGGTTAGCGGCAATGACCTGCCCATCTACCTTAACATCAATAATTTCGGCAATTGCCGACCTTACTGTGAATCTGCGAACGGCTTGCGAAATAGCTGTGCTAGTTAAATCAGAAAAATGGGCTGACCAATCTGTTTGGCAAATATCGTAGACATGTCCCGAAGTCGTTGAGGCAAGACTTTTATACACTTCTCCTGGCGCAGCCAAACAAGGACTTGTCGCTTGATCAATTCCGATAAAGGAAAACACACTCACGTCATTTTGAACCCATTTTAGATCTGTACTAAAGGCTCCGTAAATGTGACTTGCAGAAAGATTAGAATTATCATCTGTCACAAAAACAACGACTTTTTTTGAATCAACCCGAAAAAAGTCAGTCGGCACTTTTTTTATCTCGCTTAAAAGAAGCTGAGGTCCGTTCGTGGAGCCCACAGCTTTATCGATTTGCATATGAGTTCCCGAATTCACCCCTGAAGGAAGAGCGACTCCTCGTGTTCCAGAGGCACCGCTAATGAGCAAAAAACGAAAGTTACTGCTTTGATTGAGAGTCGTTAAAAAAGATGAAAAATTATCACGAACGAGCGCCGCTTCAGCAGCCATAGATCCTGAGTTATCAATCACCCAAACCATATCCAAAGGTGCGCTTTGGCTAGAAAAACTCACTTTGAATTCTTCATTATTTTCTGAAGGAGTTGGCGGCGTTTCTTTTGGAGGATCTTGTGGACCACCATCAGTGCCGGCAACCTCAACAGGTGCATCAGCAGGAGCACCGACTTCTTCCACCAGCGCGGCATCGCCGGCAGGATCTTTAGAAAAATTGGCCTTCGCACAGTTTTGATAGGCCATTAGGCAGAGGGGCAGAGACACTAAGAATGTTAGTAACACGAACTTGCGGTTCACAAACTCCTCCTGAGAAAAATCAACACGTTACACCTATAGAATGCAATTTGTGGACTCGCGGCTCAATGAAAATTTGATTTATAGAGTGATTATCTGTTCAACTTCCGAAAGACGACCAGGTGTTTGACGTCTCATTTTGAAAATGACAGCTGACGTATCGTCGACCATGGTCTTGATCCTTGGATTTAATGATCTCATAGACTCAAACTCTCCTGGTTTCTGTCGATGAGGAAACGTGAGAAATCAAACGTTTTTTCGATTCTACATTTTGGGCATTTTGCTGTTTTCGCAAAATGCGCTGTCAACGCTTGTTCTCGAACCACCACTTGAGCCGCCAACTGATTTGAGTTCGTTAAAAACGAAGTTAAGTGTTGAAGCAGAAAAAAATGCCTGCATTTCTTCGCTGCCGATCGCCCAAGCGATTTACAAACAGGATCACAATGACCTTCTAGCTCTACAAACAATTGTAAAATGCACCAAAGACGAACAAAATATCAATCAGTACGCCCATCACACAAAAGAAATTTTTGAAAAGTCGAAGATCCTTTCGATCGTCCCAAAACTTTTAGAAGTCGCACAAATAAAAGATATCGTTCCTATCTTAAGAGAAGTCGAAGTCAAAAAAGATAAAGATATTTCTGACTACTTAATGATCAACGAAATTTACGAGCGCTTAGGCGATCCAGAAAAACAAATCGACGCTTTGAAGGGAGCCATCCGAGCCGCTCCTGGGGATCCGCGACCTCTTTTTCTTCTCGCCGCAAAACAGTATCGGTCTGAAAAAAGAGAAGAGGCCGGAGATCTTTTTAACACCTATCTGTCTGAGGCCGCCAATCAATCAGGGCAATTCTACCTGATTGCATATGTGATGGCGCTCGCCTACCCTCTCACTTTGAGTTTTGGATTGGTCGGGCTTATTTGGGGCTTGGCTTTGATTTTAGGATATCGAAAAGTAAAAGCTTTAGAAGACTGGAATGACTTAAAACTAAAAATGCCTTTGCTGATGCTGTTTGCCCCGCCGCTTTTAGCATTTCGATTTTGGCAGACAGGAAAAGCTCTCCCGATCGGGGCACTTCTTTTAGTCATCTGCGTTCAGGTCTTTTTTCTCCTAGATCCTTGGCTTTCAAAAGTCTACTCGCCGATTCTGAAACTTTTAGGTCGGGTTATCTATTTTGTGTTTAACGGAACAATCTTAGCAAAAAAATTAGCGACTCTCTCCTCTGGAAATCGATTCTTAATTTCATACACGACTCTGCTTTTTTTAGGCACGATCGCTCCAACAATCGATATTCCTGACTTAAAATATGGCCTCATTATTTTTTCGTCTTTAATTTTATATGCGACGATCGGCTCTCTCATGATCAGCTTCTTGCGATCTCGCGAAAGCTTGGTGGTTTCTCTTCGCTGGATTGGAATCACAGCCACCTTTCCTTTCTTGATTTCATACTTTGTCTCAAACTGGAGCGGCCTCGGCGCTCCTCTTATGTATGGCGAGCTTCCTTCACCGTCGGCCATCAATAGCCTCGTTAGTTACTTGGTTTTCTGGGGCGTTTCCTTTTTCTTAGCTTTGCACTTAGGCAAAATTATCGCCCACGCTTTTATCCAACCGCTAAATGAAGTCATTCATAAAGTTGCGCTGATTGAAAAGGGCCAGTTTGACTCTAAGGTCGAAATCTTTTCGAAAGATGAGATCGGCCATCTAGGACACGCCATTAACAGAATGGGCAGTGGACTTGAAAAGCGCGAGAAAATCGAAAAAACATTTCGTAAATATGTTGATCACAAAATCGCCGAGCGTATTTTAGATGGTGTTGAAACAGAAATGCGCATCGAGGGACAAAACGTAAGTGCCGTGGTAATGTTCGCCGACATCCGCGGCTTCACCACACTTTCCGAAAAAACTCCACCAGAAGAAATCGTGAAGATGCTCAATCAGTTTTTTGAAAGGATGGTTAAAATCGTCAGAAAACACGGTGGAGTCATCGATAAGTTTATTGGCGACAACATGATGGCCGTCTGGGGAATTCCTCATCACATTGACGAAGCCGAGAAAAAAGCTGTGAGTGCGGCTCTTGAAATGCTCAAAGAGATGCACTCGTGGAACGAAGAACTCAAAAGCCAGGGACTCTCTGAAATCGGAGTTGGCATTGGCATGAACTGCGGCAATGTCATCGCGGGAAGTCTTGGTAGCTCCGATCATATGGAGTACACGGTCATTGGCGACACCGTGAACACAGCCCAAAGAGCCGAATCAGTCGCAAAAAAACAGCAGTTGGTCGTCACAGATACGATGTATGAAAAAGTTAAACATCTTGTTCAGGCGACTCAAATTGAGCCCATCAAAGTCAAAGGAAAAGAAAAACTTCAACACTGGTGGACGGTTACAGGTTTTCAAGACGAAGTAAAAAAAGCTGGGTAAAAAAAGCCTGCCTTTAGGATGTTTAAGGCAGGCTCTTTCGATTAACTAACTCAAAGGCTTATTGGCATTTGTAAACATTGAAGTTACGATGACGTCCCCAATTATTGTTGCCGTTAAAATCTCGGCATTCTCCGTCATAGGTGCCACGGTCAGCGCCATAACATCGGTCGCCTACTTTTGCACACGGCTTTCCGATAACTCCACCCCAAGATGAAGTGTCTGGGCATACGTTGTTGTAACCCCAAGGCATCGCTCCGCCATGGTTAGGTCCGCACTGTGTTCCTGCATCCGCCCATCTAGGGCCTCTGTAATTGCGGTCGTCACGGTCATCTCTTCCGCCGCCCCAGTTTGGATTGTCACGGCCATAAATTTCTACAGCTGTGTCTCGGCCATACGGATCCCAACCGCTTGATCCTCTCAAATTTATAGCAACAACGTTACGGTCTTGCCCTTTAAGATCTATCCAATCGGTGCAAGTCCCTCCCTCAAGGTCACGACGGCCGAAATCAACGAATTGTCGTTCCTTATTCCCAAACACAATTTCAAAACGATCGAATCTTACGCTGTCTCCCGCCGCACACACCATAATGGCATCAATTCGGAGTCCATTTATAGGAACTGAATCAAAATCATATCCATCCTCAATTCTCGTGTATCCGATTGATCTAGCTCTGTCGCGATGATGTCCCCATCCACCGCCACGGAAACCGCGCCCATCGCGCCCAAAGCCCGATCTTCTTCCGTCACGCCATCGGCCATCTCTACCGCCTGGTCTTCCACGGTCATCGCGGTCCCAACCCGGTCTTCCACCTGGGCGACCTCTTCCGTCTCTGTCACCGAAATTCGCAGTTGAACGTTCGATATCACCGTTTTCTTCTGACTGAGCTTTGCTCAACTCAGGATTTTCGTTGGGAGTCGTTTCGTGCTTATCTGTCGTGCTACAAGCCGCTAAACCGGCAGTCACAGCCATTAACAAAAAGGGACGAACTATATTTAGAACTTTCATTATCTCTTTTTCCTTCCGTGTAAAATGAGTTTGGAAATTTTAAATTACGTTTGCTTTAAATAAGTGTAAGTACTTTCGGACAAGAATCCAGAAATTAGTTCATGGACTTCAAAAGAACTTCGATCAGAAGACATTTTGACCCCAGCTTTCCGTCAAATTCGGATGCAGAAACTGATGCGGCCCGAAGGCTGATTAAATTATTCGCATCTTCGCAGGTAATAAATGACAGGCCCCTCTAAGCCGCCTCAACCTTGGTCCAGCCTAAAGTGCGAGGCCAGCTCATACCGAGACATTTTTCTTCAAGATATCTTTAGTCCCGAACCTCTTTAAAAAATCCGAAAAGTTCTTTGAACATTTTAAGGAGCTCTATGGAAAACACAGGTCGAAAAATTTTGATCGTTGAGGATGAACCCGATCTCAGAGAGTTTATTGTAGAACTTCTTCAGGAGAATCATGCGAACATCTACCAAGCTGAAAATGGAAAAGTGGCTTTAGAAATGCTACAAAAAGACGATTTTCACCTAGTCATTTCAGATATCAAAATGCCTCTGATGAACGGAATTAACTTGTTATGCGAAACCAAGACACAGGGGCTTTTGATTCCATTTATTTTAATCACCGGATCCGATGATAAAAAAAACTTAGTCAATGCCATCCGCTTGGGAGCTGTAGATTTCCTCGCGAAGCCCTTTAGTCCCAAAGAACTTGTAGATTCGGTCCTTAAAGCCCTTGAAATCGAAACAAAACGAAGAGAACTCCAGCGGATTTTGAATTCGGCAAAAGACGACAAAGTCGTTCATCTCGAAAAAATGATCCGCCTTCTCGGTGTGAGTAACTTTAAGAAAAAAGAGGGTCAAAAAGCCGGCTAACGCTTTATCTGACCCCATCGCCTGTTGCTGCAAAGATTTCACAGTCAACGATGATCATTTAATTCCCATCCCGAACCCTTTATACTCGCCAACTCTTTAACTAAAGGGTGGCACGATGAAGGTTCTTTTCGTCTCGATAGGCCTCTTGTATTCTGTCTCCATACTGGCTGATGGTACTCTCTCAAACGGAAGCTTTGAATCTGGCAACTACTCTGGCTGGAATACCACTCGCCTTACTAAACCCTACTCGGGACAAGTTTCTTCTGAAGTTGTTCGGGACGGGCAATGGGCCTCAAGAATCGAACTGCGCCAGGGTGATATCTCCTTTGGAGGGTTTCGCGCAGAAATTAAGGATGTGTTTTATGCATCTCACGGAAGCTCTATCTTCTATCGTTTCGGAATTTTTATTCCAAAAAATTTTCCGATAACAAAAACCAACTCCTGCGTGATTGCCCAGTGGCACGACGTCGATCAGGAGATCGTTAAGCCTTTACAAGTTCACAGCCCTCCCCTCGCTCTTCGTTTTCGTAATGGAACTATCGATGCCACCATCGAAAGGCAAATCGGAAGATCTGACCTCAGCCAAAGAATCAATCTCTATCACGAGCCCGATTTTGCTCTTGGAACCTGGCAGGATTTTGAATTCAGAATCCATTGGTCGCATCGTTTTGATGGATCGGTAGAAATATTGAGAAACGGACTCGTTGTTTCACGCTACTCAGGCCCAATTGGATTCGTGCCTGATCAGCTTTCCATTTTTGGAATGTTCTTGAAGCTTGGCCTTTACTGCCGAGAGAGTCCTCTCCGACCTCTCGTCATTTTTCATGACGGCTACTTGCGAAAATATTATTAAATTGCGAGAGCAAAACGCCCTTCCGCAGGACAGGCTGGTCGCATTCGTATCGCCGCACCTTTATCGATTATTTTTAATCCATCACGATATGAATCGCTTTTTTCTTAAAGGGGACCCGGATTCCAGGCCCCCTTCGTGTCGAGCGAATCAACTCAACCCACCCCGAGGTATAAAACATATAATTTCTCACTACGGCCTCAACAGGTACATTGTTGATGATCATTCTCTCGCTGAAAGCGGGAATATCGCGCTCAATGCCAATGAAATCTGAGAAATAGAAAGCGCACTCACCATAATTCACAAACTTGATTTGCACTCCGACTTCTCGTGAGAGCTTTACTTCTATTTCTGGCAAGTTATCACAGTCACGGATCACATATTCAACGGTTTCTAATGCTGGCTTTATTGGAGGACGATCAATATCCACGCCAATATTGCGGAGTGAGAGTTCTGCCGCCCCTGAAGTTTGCTCAAAAAATATATTCGAGTGCAAATAACGGTTGGCATCTCTCACGATTCCGGCATTTGCAGAATAATGCCAGAGCCATTCATGAACCATCATAAAAGAAAACTGCAACTCAGATTGTCTTCTGAGCTCTTTAAGCTGGAGCTCATCGTATCTTAAAATAACCGAATGAGGTCTCTCTTCTCGAATGACCGCTTGAATAATTTGAACCTGATCAGGATGACCGGGCTTATAACAATTTTTAGGAAGCTTCTCGAATAAAAATTCATCGGTAAGATCGTTGAGCCCCATCCTTTGCGGAATCCAAATATAATTTTTTGTGTAATCAGGAGCGATAAAAATTTGGCCCTGCATCGCCGTCACAAATTTTCTGAGCGACCGACCCAATTCCGGAATCTTATTTTCCAAAGCCTTAGTAATGACTTCTAGAGTTTGATCACCGCCGATCACGTCCGCATTCGCCGTCGTGTGATTGTAAGTTAGAAGATAATCCAAAAGATAATAACCTTTAAAGGAAGTCTCTTCAAAAGGAGCACAAAAAACAATGTCGCCACCAGTACCAACACGAAAACCGCCGGCCATTACCGGGATTTTGCATACGAGCACAAATATGAAAGCGAAAACCAATTTCCATTGAAACATATGCCATTCCTTAACGACTAGGCGTTCTAGTTCTCCAATAAAATGTATAGGAACTTTCTAGGATCTAAAAAATCAAAACTCAAGGCCTTTCGAGCCCTCTGGTAAATAAACTAAGATCATCTTGCGCTACTCTCAACAGAGTAGCGCTTCTTTTTTATCGAACCCCTTCTCGAGAATACTCCATACCTTGTGGCGACTCTCCGTCTCTTAACGGTGCGCTACGGGTTGGCGGCAATGCTGGCGTTGGTTCAATTGGATTTGGTTCTTCAACTGGCGGCTCTTCCGTCGGAGGTTCTTCCACGGGTGGTTCTTCCACTGGCGGCTCCTCCATAACAGGCGGCTCTGTTAACTGAATAAAGTTTGTGATCGAGCGAGAATCAATCGCACAATTAAAAAGGCTCTCTTGTGTTGTCAAACGCGTGGGTTCAAATGTGAGTAGTTTTTTTGAGGAAAGTGCTTTAAGAGCCATTTCATTCAGTAAATTAAGCAGAGTTTCGAACCCGCTATTAGCTTTGATTCGCCTTCCATCTTTATTATTGAAGAACGTCATCAGACTTCCTTCTTTTGTCGCCTGGGAACTGAAAGTCATATACTTTAAGTTATCAATCACAATTGTAAGCGATTGATAGTCACCCCAGAATCCCTTGGTCATCTCGAAACTAATTTTATGTTCAGACGGCGAAAGGTTCACCGCCGGTATTAAATCTTGGATCATCTT
>JBFWYS010000146.1:0-8211 GCA_050186175.1 Pseudobdellovibrionaceae bacterium | reverse complement strand
AGATCGAGAGTCAAGCCGGGAATTAGATCTTTGACTTGATTGTCAGGTAACTCGACTTCGAAACCATCTAATTTAACCCGCGCGTTCTGAGCGGGCTTGCTGTCTTCAAAGTAAACGTCTTGATCGCCATCCAATAGATAGACCGTTGGGAATTTAATCTGCATATCATCACCAGTCGCCAAACCTGCAATGAGAAGGCGGAAAGGAGCATCTTTGTCTTTACGATCTTGAATCACCGAAGCGCGGAGACCTAGGCCCGCCGAATTGATCGCAGCTGCAACACCATTGAGCGTATTGTTTTTCCCGCTCAGATAAACGTCCTTAGTTCCTTCAGGAGTATTAAATTTTAGGTACCCGACGCCTAACTCGGTCTTATCTCGATCGGGAAATCCACAAGTAATCGCTGCAGGTTTCTGCGCAAGTTGAAGAACTTCGAGCCCCCAACTTCCCGTCACAACAGAATTCGGATCTGCGGTTCCAGCAACAATACTAGGATCCCCAGTGTCAACTTTGTAATCCATGAATCCTTTTGAGGACGCGAGCTCAGTAATATTTTTTCGAATTCCGGAAACCTTGTCTGTGAGATCATTGATAAGCTTGAGTTTGCTTTCTTGTTTCCCTTTTGTGGTCTCAAGATTTTTCATTGGAATCTTTTCAGCTTCCATGATTCTTTCGACAATGTCGGGTGGCAGCCCCGAGGCCATCCCACCAAATCTGATTCCGGCCACTTCCTGTGTCCTTCCAAAAAAAAGAGATCCAATGACACTCTCAGTATCTCAGAAAGAATCCACTTTCCGTGAGTCAATAAGTTGTCTCGTCGAGAGTCGAGGCAATGCCACACTCATGGCTAGGAGCGTATTTAGGCAGCCTTGCGCAGCAACTGACCTTTGTCTTCGGCCTTGGCTTGAATAAGGGACCAGAGTTCGGATTCCTGAATTCGTCTTACGACTTTTCCGCTTGGTTCACTGATGAGAATAAATTTTTTGTTGCCGGAGACTGAGACCGCAACGGTGAGACCGTGGTTTGTTACCACTGGTAGACTCTTTAAATGTGCGAGCGCTTTTTCCAACTCTCCCTCTGACATTGGGCGATTTGGGTGCTCGTCTTTTTTCTTTTGCTGTTGATACGCTTCTTGTCCGTTCGCATCTCGGTCTGAAGCATTTGCTGACTTAATGCGATTTTCCGCTTTTAGCGGATCTCGCGTTCTTGTCGTCGCAGGCAAAATTGAGTTTAATGCTGATTTAACATCCATCTCGATACTTCTATCGGCACCCTTCTTCTACTTCTGAAACAGTCTTTGGTAGAGGACCACCAATCTTGATACTGTTTCTATTTAACAAAAAAACTAGAATCCTTTCTCTTTTTGTCTTCCTTTTTCCCGACCTTCGTCAAAACTCATGTTGTCAATTCTCTAGATGACTACTTATGACCAGTTACGGCCATGTTGCCATAAGTCTGTCAGTAAGTACCCTTGAGGGACGTGAATCCCTCAAGGTAGGTAGGTACCGGGAAGGGAGGAGTTCCCTCCCCTAAAACACTCTGTCTTGCGACAGAAAAATCTCTATTACATACCGGTATTCTGCCAAAGGCAGATTAAAGTATAGTATTAACCTAATAGTTTCATAGATAAAGCTGGGAACTGGTTGGCTTGCGCCAACACTGACGTTGTAGCATTAAGAAGAATGTTATTCTTCGTCATCTCAGACGTCGCAGCCGCGATATCAGCATCACGTACTCGAGAGTTAGCTGCAGAGAAGTTCTCATGCGTTACACCCAAGTTATCAGATGTCGAAATCAATCTGTTTTGTAAAGCTCCAAGTGTTGAACGGAAACCGTTCACTTGCACCTGAGCAGTGTCGAGTTGTTCAAGAGCGGATTGTGCACCCTCTTTCGTCGAAAAGTCCAAACCGTCAACTCCCAGGTTTCCTGTCTGCGCGTTCATGGCACCTGCATCAAAGGAAATTCTATCTTGAGATTCAATGTTGTTTACGCCGACTTGGAAATCAAAGACTTCTCCAGAACCATCAAGTAAATTTGTATTTCCGTATCTTGAAGTTTCAGCGATACGTTGCATTTCTGCCTTTAACTGTTGAACCTCGTTATTAACGAATCCACGCTCACGCTCTCCGACCGTGTCAGAAGCCGCTTGGATTCCCAATTCTCTTAAGCGAGTGAGAATGTTACTAACTTCCCCAAGTCCACCTTCAGCTACTTGAATCATCGAAATACCGTCATTCGCATTTCGTGATGCCTGAGTCATACTTCTAATAGTCGACTTCAAGTTTTCACTGATAGAGAGACCAGCAGCATCGTCAGCGGCCTTAGTAATACGGCTACCACTTGCTAACTGAGAGAAAGCCTTCTGGATTTCTCTTTGTGACCCAGCCATTGATCGCTGAGCATTAATAGAAGCTACGTTTGTTGAAATTCTCAATCCCATAAGGGACCTCCTAAAAAATCGAAGACTGCCATTCTTCGCTCTAAGCCTCTGATACCTACTCAGTACGAACTTAGGCGGGCTCATTCCAATGAGCCGCTTGGGTTATTTTTTTGAACACGCCGAGCTTTGTTACCCTCTAGTTCGAGATTGCTGCAATCGACTTTGGTCTTGGCAGTCACTCCTTAACCTCGTCTCACTCTCTCTGGCTTCAGGCTAGCATCGCCTTGCATGACTACCTTTCGGCGAGGTCTGTGAAGCCTTTAGGCGAGTCGAGCAAAACTGGACTAAAGACAGATACGAACTGGACCTTCGACGTGGGAAAACCTAGACCAAAGAATTGTTTGTAGACTTGTAGACAGGGGTCTTTAGTATTGAAATCGAGACTTTTGCATGATGGACTCGACTTGATCTGCAGTAGGTCAAGGCCAGGTCTTGCAGGACTTAGCTCTATATAGACGAGAGGAATTAAATTAAATGGACACTTTGAAGCTGTTTGGAGTTTCCCTCCTCTCCTTTGCGATTCTCGACACGATCTGGCTGGGGGCCTTAGCTAAAAAAATCTACATCGAAAAGATGGCGGCCATAGGAAGAATCGAAAATGGACAATTCCATCTAGAGTTCACAGCTGTTCCTTTCGTTTATCTTTTGATGTCTGCAGCAATCGTATTTTTTGTTTTACCGCGACTTCAAAATACTTCGATCACATTCAGTTTTTTCGTCGGCGCATTTATGGGGCTTATTGTGTACGGCGTGTATGACATGACCAATATGGCAACTCTTAAGGATTGGAGTTGGAGTCTAAGTTTGATTGATATGACGTGGGGCTGCACTATTTTTGGGCTCGTTACTCTAGTCACAAAATATACA
Organism: Pseudobdellovibrionaceae bacterium; assembly: GCA_050186175.1. Taxonomy (GTDB): domain Bacteria; phylum Bdellovibrionota; class Bdellovibrionia; order Bdellovibrionales; family Bdellovibrionaceae; genus JBFWYS01. The sequence goes on along the minus strand of JBFWYS010000146.1, from coordinate 4,904 downwards.
GGAATGCTTCTTTCTAAATGACTTCACCCGCGATTGAGCATCCTGACTTTTTAAATGGAAATTTGTTAGATCTTGGTGATCTACAAGTTCGGGGACTTTCACTCGCGGGAGTTCGCACCTGCTTTACCGTACCCTCCCTCCATTGTGCTTTTGACGTCGCCCAAGGATTTCCCTTTCTATTTTCTATGAATCATTTTTTTATCACCCACACGCATATGGATCATGCGGCCGGGATTCCATATTTGATTTCACAGAAAAACATGTATCACCATAAGCCGCCCGTTTTTTATATGCCCGAATCCATGATTGAAGGCCTAACCTCTATCATGAACATCTGGCAGCAGCTCGAAGAGCACAAATACCAGTACACTTTGGCACCGGTGAGAGATGGTTTTGAAATTGTTCTCAACATGAACTATCTGATTCGCGCCTTTCCGACTGTTCACCGCGTGCCAAGTTTTGGATATACGATCTTTCACACGAGTAAAAAATTGAAACCGCAATACCGGGGCCTTTCCCAAAAGGAAATTCAAGCTTTAAGGTCACAGGGCAAAGAGATCCAAGACTACGTAGAAACTCCAATTTTGACCTTTACTGGAGATACGCAAATTGAATTTCTAGATTCAAAACCATGGATTCGTAAATCCAAGTATTTATTTTTAGAAGCGACATATCTGGACTCTGACAAACCAATTGAGCACGCCAGAAAATGGGGCCATACCCATTTATCCGAAATTGTTCCACAGCTTTGCACACTAGCCTGTGAAAAAGTCGTTTTGATTCATTCCTCAAGTCGCTATGGGCGCCATAAATCTGTTCAAATTTTAGATCGAGTGATTCCACCACAATGGCGAGAAAAGGTGATGATTTTTCCTGGGCAATGAAAAGCGTCTGAAAAGCGGCTAGGAGCTTGCGAAAATCGGTGCCCGTCAATAAGTTCTACATAGCATTGTGCTAACGACCACTCTATTTTGCTCTCTTTCTAAATCTTTTTGGTACGTATCTCGCTAAGAATATTCTAACTGACTCTGATACGTGGATAAGGATTTATGCTGTTTAAGACCATCACTTTTACGATGACCCTGTTCTTGTTTTCGTTAAGCACAGTCTCAGCTTTGGCATTTGAACCTCAACAGGAAACCCCTGCTGAACATCTCCCTCGGTTGTATACAGAAAAGTTCGAAAAACAAGAAATCGATGCCTGCATCGAGAGTCTCTGTGGGCCCGCTTCAGGCAACCAAAGCGACTCGCGTGTTATTGAAACAAGATTAAAGGTCCCCTCCCTTGCTGCAAAAGAAATCTGGCAAGCTCAATTTCGAGGACAGCTCGCAGAGCTCCTAGCCATGGAAAAGGCCAATAGACTGACAGAAGCGAAACTTCTAACCCGCGCTTTAAAAAGCGAGAGGACTTTAAAATTTACCGATGCTCAAAAAGCGTGGCTCCTATTTAAAGAAATTGCAGAAAAAATAGGTCCTATCGTTCGAAACTATATTGCATGGGATCTAAAAACCTTTAACGTCATTTTAAATGTTGAAAAAACGGATGAACTGCTAGCGCCACTTCCTTCAGAAATAAAAAAAGCGACTCGCCTTATTCTAGAAAGGTACTTTATTCCTTCTTTCAGGCAGCAGGGATTAGATCCTTTTGAAAATCCGATCGTCCGAAGAACAAAGTTAAAATATCAAAATATGAATGAAATGGAAGCCCGAATTGCTGATGCCAAGATGCTCTTAGAAGTCGGCGAAAAAATGGCAAGTCTATTCGGCAAGCGGGCCGCCAGTTATTTCTTCGATGACTATTTAAAAGATCTCCTTTCAAAAGCAAAAAGGGGAGAAGAACTCTCTGCGAGTGACTCACGCAATTATATTCAAATCGCAACGATATTAGATCTCCTCAATCTTATTTACAACGACGCCGACGTCTTCAATGCACTCTCTAAAATTCCCTTTAACAATGAGGAAAGACTAAAAAAACTAGGTAAAAGCGAACACTTAAAAAAGAACCTCGAGCTTCTCAAAAAAATGGATGTCAGCGCAGAGACAGCTATTGTCTCTGCAACCTGCGCAAAGATGCTAGCCGCTGCAATTGATCTCAATGTTTCTGAATTGCAGCTCAAAAAACTTCCAAAGATGATTGAAGAAGTAAAACAAGCTTCGCAGACGGTGGCAGATCGATTTTCTGATGAGTTTTTTAGATCAACTTTAGATTCTATCGATAATATTGAATTTTCATATCCAAAAACTGACGAAGAAAATATTGAGTCTATAGCAAGCACCTTTGCTGCCGAAAAAAGAAGAGTTCGAAATGCGAGTCGCATCCTTCAGGATTCTCCAGAAACTCGGCAGTTGATTCTTTTCATTGCGATGTTAAAAAAAGACAAAGAACCTGCAGGTCTTTCCACAGGGTCCGCCGTCTTGGAAGCTTGCCAAGCTTTACCTACCAAGGCAATCAGCGACTTCGCAGTTTTCAGCACGGGGAAGATTGGTGTCAGCTGGTATACAGCAGCATACCCCGAAATGGGAGTTTCTATTCTGGCCCACGAAATCGGTCACGTGGTTTCAAAAAATCTCAAGATGATGCAAAAAACTGATTTTGCTACATCCTTAAATTGCGTGGCAAATCGAAATCCCTTTGTGGTTGATCCGCAGGAGCTCACTCCTCACATGAATACTATTTGGTCTCACGAAGATTGGGCTGATTATTTCTCATCGTTGGTCATGAAAGAATTGGAGAAGAATGGAAGTTCATTTGCAACAAAGGCAAATTTGGGCTGTAGTTTTGTCAAACAGAAAGATGATTCTTATTTTGGAAATGGTCTAGTTCCCGGAAAGGGACACACCCACTCATCAGGATTTTTGCGACTCTTAAATATCGCGACTGATCGCGATCAAATGACTCCTCAGTGCAGTCATTTCTTAAAATCTGTTTCCGCCGCCGGCAGAAAACTAAAATGTGAGTAACTTACATTCCGCAAAGAGATTTTAAATAAACCCACTCATCTTTCTCTTTCACCCTACACACTGAATTTTTTCCGCCAAGAATATCCCTCCCGAGGCCTTCAGCCTCGAGAGGGTGGGCTTAAGAGTAGCGTTTTTGTGGGCGACTACTCGTCTAAAACTCTGATGTCGTATTTTTATGTCTAAGTGTTCTGTCCAAAAAGACAGACCATTTTTTTAACTAACTAATTTTATACAAGTTCGCTCACAAACCAAATCATCCGAGAAGGCGAAGTGCCATACCCTGAGACTGGTTTGCTTGCGAGAGAACTGCAACCGCAGCCTGTTGTAAGATCTGCGAAGATGCATATTCTGAACTTTCTTTTGCGATATCCGTATCAGAGATTCGAGATTTCGCAGCTGACAAGTTTTCATATTGGATGTCCAAGTTACTTGTTGTCGTCTGCAATCTGTTTTGGATTGCTCCAAAATTTGCTCTCAACTCACCAACTCTTAATAAAGCTTCATCTACGGTAGAAAGAGCATCACGGGCACTTCCCTTGTCCACCACCGAAATGCCGTCGATCCCGAGAGAACCTGCAGTTGCGTCTGCAGAAAGAGAGAATTTAATAACGTTCTCTTCTCCTCCAAAGGCACCGACATGGAACTCTTGCTCTCCCCCTGAACCATCAAGAAGGATTTTATCGCCGAATCGTGTTGTTCGTGCGATGCGATCTGCTTCTTGCAAGATCTGTTGGGCCTCATTATCTAAGAATGATCTTTCCGCATCACCGATATTATCGGAAGCAGCTTGGATTCCCAACTCTCTTACACGAATAAGAATGTTTGAGATTTCGTTTAATCCGCCCTCAGAGACTTGGATTGCGGATCCAGCATTGAAGGCGTTGTTTCGCGCTTGAGCGATACCGCGGATTTGACCGCGCATAGATTCAGAGATTGCTAATCCTGCAGCATCGTCAGCAGCACTAGTAATTCTATTACCGGATGCTAACGCTGCAGAGGCCTTCTCTGCTTTTTTCTGATTCCCCGCCAACTGCCTTTGCGCAGTAATTGACGGCATATTCGTCGAAATTCTTAAGCCCATAATAACCTCCTACGGTCGGCTTGTTACACGCGCACTCTGTTCGCACCACAAATGACAGATATGCACGTTGGCCTCACGGCCGTCCTGCATCGCTGCAGGATTAAAATTTCCTCTCGCGGAATTGCGAGATTTATTTTTTATTCCTGCAAAGCAGGATTTATTTTTTTCGAAGAGCGGCTCCGCGAGGTTCATAAAGAGGTGACTGACTCTTTATGAATTCGCGAGAGCGCAGAACTTTTAGGAGGGTTTGCAAGGTTCGCTTGACTGCAGAACTAAGGTCCCTACTTCCAGTTGCTCAACGTGTTCGCAATACTTCTCGGCGAAGGTCCAGGGAACTTGAGTACTTAGGTCCAGTTTTTATCTTGCGCGATGCGTCTAGTGATCGAAAGGACACACATATAAACAAAAAAATTTTTTTAGCCATTGGTCTAGGTAGGGCTAGACCAATGAATCAGAAAACTTCGATTCGAAAAAGAGTTCGACAAATTTTTTTCAATTCGGAGAAGCAACTGTTCCCCTCTTTTCACCAATAGGAATCCCGATTTGCAAAGCAAATCGGGATTGTCGTCCGAGGGTACGCACGCAATATGAAATACATTTTCCCAACGAGGACGAAGTGAAACCAGGATCGTAAGATTCGGTAACAGTTTCCTTTCAAATTGGGTAACAGTTCCCTTTCTGCACAGTGCCACTCGTGGCTCTGTGCAGAAAGGGAACTGTTACCCATTTTGAAAGGTAACTGTTACCGAATCGTTACCCCTAAGCGGACTAATTCAGAGGAGCATTCGGTTTTCTGAAATGTTTGCATTGGAGGGCGAGTTGGATTTTTTCGCCCTCTTCTGGAAAGAAAATAATTCGGCCTT
>JBFWYS010000145.1:0-8227 GCA_050186175.1 Pseudobdellovibrionaceae bacterium | reverse complement strand
GAAAATGGTAGCAATGCCGCAGCTAACGCGCGGTCGCTACCATTTTCGACGGCGGGTCTTTTTGCTATCGACGTGTTCCTAGAAGCTCCTCAAACTTTTTCACAGAACTCGTGTAATCCTCGCTCTCAAGAATTTTTTGCATCTCCGCCATTCCTTCATCAACTTTTTTTAATTCCGTCGGTGTCAGAACATCCCAGATTTTAAGTCCTTTATTAATCTCCGCAAAAGTCAGTTCACGATGCTTGATAACCGACATTCTTAAAAACCTACAAAAAACCATGACGAAGTCATAGTCTGGCAAGCTCGGTTCTAAATTCATGAGCCGTACGTATTCTTCATCATCGAGATCTAAATCGGCGGACCGCAATTGATTTAAAAGTTCTTCTTTGTGAGTCAACGAAATTAAATTTTGGGAAGTGGGATCGGTGTAAGGCCTTACATCGGCGAAACGAGTTCCGTTTTGGTCGATGAGTTTGTTTATCTTTACCCGCGAGATCGCGTCGGCCTCAAACTTCACCGTGCCGTCGGGTAATTCAATGTGATTCGTAATTTCGCACAAGCAGCCCGTGTGAAAAATTCCGTCAAAATCTGGGATTTCCGTCGTCATCGATTTTTGCGAGGTGATGACCAACTGATTATGATGGTTTTTCATGGCTTCTTTTACCGAGTTGATTGAAAAATCTCGACGGATAATAAAAACGGTCGAAGACTTTGGAAAGACAACGCTATTAACGGTTGAAAAAAGTGGTTTTTGCACAAGAGCCCCCTATTTTTTTGTTACAAATTTATTGTTTTTAACTGAGTACTGTTTCCAGAAAGGATGAAACTGCGGAATATACGCTTTCTCCCAACAAAAGTAGTTCAGGTCGTTGGCGCTGATTTTATCGAGATTTACTTTAAAATCTTTTACGATCCTATTCACGTCGTCGGCAAAAGACTCTCGGGTATAAAAAAGATCTACAAGTTCACAATTAAGTGCATCTGCGATTTTCTCCAACGTCGAAAGTCGGGGATCCACAACTCCTTGCTCAATCTTTGCGATTGTTTGCTGAGTGGTTTCACATTTATCAGCCAGCTCACTCTGGGTCAGCCCGAGCTGCTTCCGTCTTTGAATGATTCGTAGGTTTAGATTCATTTACACCCCATAAGATGTAATATTGCATACGCCTTATAAGATGTAAATAGTTTTTTTAAAAAAAATGAACACGTTTTGGTGAAAGACCCATAAATATCTGAATTAGTTATCGAAACACCCCGCAAAATCTTGCATTAAACTTAGAGCGCGATTCATATCCAAGTCTTGATTTAATATTTCGCAAATCGGCAGGTGGCATAATAGCGCAGAACTCATCTGTTTGCTTCTCATGAAGTGAGATCTCTGGATTAAAAGTTTTCTTTAGGTTTGCTGGGTGCAGCCCTGCTCGATCTGCCAAAGCAAAGGCTTCAGTTCGATTCTACAATTTCATTTGAGTCGACTGAGATTAATTTTTTGCGATGACACAGAAGCTGCGGAAGATTTTTTCAAAAAAATGTAGTTGGTCAATCCGCTGGGACGAGGATCCTCAATTTTTCAACTCTGGATGAAATTTGTTCGCAGAATCGATGCTCCCCATACACCACTTCCCAGATGACTGACCGATTACAATTTTACTCCGAAAAAAGATTCCAAAAAAGATTCCAAACAAAATGTAGAAAAATTTTCGAAAAAATTTTCGAAAAAGATTGACGGAATTATAGAATCTCTAATCTCCTTTGTATTTCACGATCGCAAAATATTTCTGCGTAAACCTAAAATTTGATTCTTTTCTCAATGATGAGGCAATTAGAGAAAATAAACTGGGTCTAAAAATGCATTCTCGCCGATGCCAATTTCCGCATCAAAAAACCCGTGATATAAATTTCCAATCTATTGAACTTCCCCAATTGGAGTCATAAACGAAAAAAAGTTTTTATATGAGAGAAATGCCCTCGGAGATCGGATTTTTTTTCAGTAACGAAAAAGGAAATAAGAGTATGATTTACAGCAGAGACAAACAAATTCATGAGCGAGCCCTGGAAGTAGCAAAATCCTATAAACGCTCCGAAATTGAACTTATTGAGATCTTGGAACAAGTTGATCGTTACAGAGTTTATTATCAGCACAAATGTAATTCTCTATTTTCTTATGCCACGGACGTTCTAAAGCTCTCAAATGAAGTCGCCTACATATTTATCGGCGTGGCAAGGAAGACTCGAGAAGTGCCAGAACTAAAAGAAGAAATCAGAAATGGCTCGATCACTGTATCAAAAGCAAAGCGCATGACTTCCGTGATTACAAAGGAAAACAAATCGGAATGGATTTCTCTCGCAAAGACTTCTACAAAGCATCAGCTTGAGAAACAAATCGCCATCGCAAGGCCCGCCGAAACCGTCAGAGAGAAGCTAGAGTACTCAAGTGCTCCGAAAGAGCAGATAAAGCTTATCAAGTTAGAAGCAAATGAAAAAAGTGTCTCGTCCGGCAAAGATTCCGTTCGTGTGCAGCTTCAGATTGGGGTCTCAGAGAAGTTGATGTTGAAGCTTAGACGTATTCAGGACTTAGAGAGTTCAAAAAATAAGAGAGCAGTGAGTCTTGAAGAAGCATTAAATGTAATGGCAGACCTTTACCTTGAAAAGCATGATCCTCTAGAGAGAGCAAAAAGACAAAAGATCCGTGGCAAGCTTCAAGAAGAAGGAAATGCCAAAACCATGAATTCCTCCGGAAGAAAAGATGTTCAACCTGAAGCCTCTAATTCTCTCCAAGACGCTGGAGCTTCCCAACCTACAGGCACCCAATCCAAAACCATTGATAATGTCACAAGGTCTGAAAAATCTTATTCCAACGCAATAAGTAGTCGATGTGGTGTAGAAAGTGGCGACTCTAAAACGGAGAGTAAGAACGACCGCTCAGCGGAGATCCACGACTCCAACAAAGGTGAAAGAAATTCAGCTGTGTCACATAATTTACAAGGCCCAAGCATTGTTGCCAAAGTGCGCGCGTCAAAAGATAGAAAGCCTTTGAAGGCTTCGATGAAGCACTTGGTTCAATTGAAATATAACTCACAGTGTGCTCACGCAGATTCAGACGGCAAACGTTGTTCTCAGAGAAGACACTTAGACATTCATCATGTTATTCAAGTGTCCCAAGGTGGCGGAGATGAATTAGAAAATCTCACTCTGCTTTGTTCTGGACATCACAAGATGATTCATTCATTACAATTTATGGGTGAGAAAAGGCACAGGCCGGCGACTTGTCATGTTTGAAAAATCAAATTTTGTGCGATCAGGCAGATCCGCTCATCACTTTTCAAAAATCACTTTGCCAGAATCCACATCATAAAGAGCGGTACGAGAATAATCTCATCGACAACCTTTTTTTTCGTAGACAAAGGCTCGACAGAGGCCTAGCAAAAACTTCGTTTACTTGGTAAAGATCCAAACTTTGTCTTATGTACGTAAAACTGCTAAAATTTTTTTAAAACCAATTCTTTCAAGAGGTTCACCTTGGCGCTAATCAAGTACATCACGCTCATTCTTCTATTTTCTGGTTTCGCATTGGCTGCCGATGACGTTGATTCTTCTAGCCCACCTCCACAGCCAGAACCAGAACCTAAGTTCGAAGGTCACACTCACCGTATTAGTAATGGCTTTCACTTAGGAACTCTCGCTGGCGTGTCTATTTTCTATGCTCAGCCCGTTGAGAGTCAGTGGACCGTGGGTGCAAGGTTGTCAACAGGTCGACAGCTCGACGACAAAAGAGGTGGTGATTTAGATGCCGCTCAATATTACATCGAGGAAAATGTTGAAGAAGTCTCGATGGCCGAAGTGAACGCGAGTTTTTACTTTCGCGAAAATGGCCATGGTCGATGGGGACCTTTTATTCGTGGAGGTCTTGGATATTCTCAACACAAAATGAAATCTGAATGGAAACGTTATGACCGCGATCCAGGATTTTTTATCATTGGTGATGAAAAGCGTTTGCTCGAATCTGAAGATTTTGAAGAAAGCTGGTCTTCTCCCTTTTTCCGTCTGGGTGGATATTATCAATTTGCATGGGGTTTCCATTCGGAGTCGAGCGTTGGGCATATTCTTGAGCTCGGCATTAACGGTCTTTATTACGCCAATAAAAAGACAGTTGAATATACAAAACCAGATGGAAAAACATCATCGTTCTCCTCTGCATCTCCTGCTTTCAATGGAGAGATCAGTTATACAATCGCCTTTTAATCACTCTCATACTTCCACCCGCTAGCACACAACAGTCTGCTCTCGAAGTCGGAACTCCTCGCATTCCAGAATGAGAATTTCTTCGAAATCTCATTCTGAGAAAGTGTCAGCCTTTTACATAGTCTATCTAAAAATTAGACATCAAAGTGGCATCTCAATTGTCTGCACGCGGTCTTTCTTTTGCAATTACTAGGGCTTAAGGGAATCAGTTTAATTACTGATGGGGAAATTATGACACACAATACGCAACGACAATTTGTTACTATTCTACTTGTTTCGCTTCTATCGATCTTCTTCCAGGCCTGCGGCGGTAAAATGAAGGCCTTTCAGCAAGGTGAGCTGGCATCGGTAGACGGATCTTCTAACCTCAATATTGCGCCATTAGCAATGGCTCAATTTGACAACTCAGCTCAACCAATGGCGGAAATCTTCGGAAACGGAAATGCCTTAACTCCAGACGGTCGTCTTTGGATTGGAACTGGTCCTATTGATGGAAACTATCCTTCTAACTGGTTCATCCGTACAGTCCGCCCTGAAGGCTCAAGTCGTAGAGCCGATGGCAGCCCGGCAATCAATTATGGTCCTTCTTATTTATTTGGTCTTGATCAGTTTGCTTACGAAGATCTTAAGGGAAGTACAGACCCGCTCTTTCGATTTGTTCAATTGATGCCAATCCGACAGCTCAACACTTTAACAATCATGTTTGATGATTCGCGTTTGGCTCCTTTTAAATCCGACTCTCTTGGTAATGAAAATGCTAAAGGAGATCACCTCACTTACGCTATTAAAATCATTACACCTAACTATTCCTTTTGCGAGGGCACGGCACCTTATGTCGGCCGTTGCAATTTAGATTATCCCTTAGATAAATCCTTTTTTGGATTTTTTAGATTTAAAATCGTGATCGCAAATCCTTATTCAGATAAAGCAGATATCGTTCGTGTTCAAAAAATCGAAGACTTTAAGCCGATGATGATGGAAGGCAATCATTTCTTAACAGGAATCGAACCTTCAATTACTGCTGGCGGACATTTGCTTGTCTTTAACGCTAATAATCTCAATAGGAAGGGCGATAATCCCGGTGATGAAATCAAATTCACTATTCACTCAGATCCTTTTGGGGGAGATCTTACTCAGGGTTGGTCTCCACCCCTTCCCATCGCCCAACTTTATGATCAACGCTTTAAACAAATTCGTTTGCCGAATGGAACTTGGACAACGCTGGGCGAGCGATATCCAATTGCTAAAAAACCGCTTTTAGATGACTACGGAAAACGCATCACAAGTTCCATCTCTTCTGCCTATCCATGGATCTCTTTGGATGGCTTGAATCTAATGTTCACAACTAATATTAGTAACGACCGTGCCATTCGTGCGGGTCTTGCAGTAACAGGAGCTTGGACAAACGGACACATCCGTCACATAGATGGTGGCGGGAATTTAGATCGCCATCATCCAACAATGTTAGTGGTTACCTCATTTGACACTCAAGCATGGAGTCCGTTTCCTTTGCGCCAACCAATTCCGGTCTCTCCTAAAAACAGCGTCTTGTCGATGCTTCAAAGCAACACGGCCCGCTACTTCGAAGTCGCTTTTGAAGAATCAAAGGCTCAGGACTATGACCTTTACATGGAAATGAACGAGGGTCTTACTGCCGGTGCCGCTGGAAGCAAGCAGATGATGTTCTATGACACTGTTCATGTTTCTGATATCAGCGGTCAATTTTTTAGAGGATTTTTGCAAGGTGGAGCCGCATTCCCAGACGAATTTGAAAATTGCGGACGCGATCAGGTTGTTACGGGACAATTTGGATCTGCCTGCCGAACTCTTAATCCTTACTCTGGAAAATCGGTTTACTTTCCAGGCGGAAGTAACATGATGATCCGCGGAGTTTCTCCGACGGGAGCAAGGCACTTCCGCACGGACAGCACAACAGTGAGTTTTGCGATGAAGTTATTGACAGCTCCTTCAGCTCCTGTGCACCTTCTGTACAAAGAGGGCGTTATTGCGATCCATCTTTTGTCAGAGAAGGAGATGCGCGCGACAATCGTTGGACCAAGAGGATCTTTTGTTCACGACATTCCAGTTTCTCTCGGTATCGGTTTATGGACACACCTCACTTTCCTCTATGATGGAAAAAGAGGAACGATCGAAACATTGGTAAATGGAAATTCAATTAATATTTCTCCTCAGTACGGCGACATCGGATTGCAACAAAACGACAATCCGTTGTACCTCGGACCAATCAATAATGCTTCTGTTTTATATCAATTAGATCAAGTGGCTGTTTCTTCTTTTATCCGCAATCGCAACGATATCAACCGTCAGTTAAATGTTTATAAAGTGCCAAAAGTTTTGGATGCACCAAAAGGTTTACGCTTTGATGACACTCCTTCTGTTATACGCCTTCCAACTGTGACAAAAGCTGAGCTAGGCAAGCATTTGTTCTTTGATACTCGCCTCTCTAGCAACGGCACAGTGTCTTGTTCAACTTGCCATAAGGCTTCTTCTGCGTGGACCGATGGTCTAAGAACCGCACTTGGTTTCAATGGGAAAACTCTCACTAGAAACACTCCTGGCCTATTTAACATGGGTTTCAACGATAGCTTTTTCTATGACGGTCGCTCTGCAACTTTAGAAGACCAAGCTCATGCCGTGATCAGTAATCCAGACGAAATGAACAACGATCTTGGGATTGTTCAATTTCGTTTGCAGAAAATTCAATTGTATAAAGACCTTTTTAGAAATGCATTTGGCACTTCAGAAATAACTGTCGACAAAATCAAGATGGCATTGGCGGACTTCCAAATGAGTCTCTTATCAGGTGACTCTCGCGTCGATCGATTTGAACTCGGCGATAAAACTGCACTCACAGACATCGAACAGCTAGGCCGCAACTTATTCCGTGGAAAAGCACAATGCGCGACTTGCCACAGCGGTTCCAGTTTTACAGACAGTCAGTTTCACAACACGGGATTCTTTAACGACAGCGATACCGGAAGAGCTCAAGCTGTTCCTTTTGCAAGTCAGGTATTTCGATTTAAAACTCCGAGCTTGCGTAATGTGTCTCGTACGGCTCCATACTTTCACAATGGCTCAGGAGCAAGCCTAGAGACAGTTGTAGATTTATATGATGTCGCTCAAAAGGTTCATCCTGATGGAGAGCTAGCTCCTCTTGGATTAACAAGTACCGAGAAGCAAGCTTTAGTCGCGTTCTTGCGGGCGCTCGACAGTTTATCTGAAACAAATGTGACAGCTCCAAGTGTGCCGGCTTTCGATCAACAAACAGAAGATACTATCGACTCCGCTTATGTTCAAAGTTGTGGAAATTATATTCCAAACGTCTATCGCGGCATCCTAGGTCGCGAACCTACCGACATCGGTCTCGTTTATTGGTGTACAAAAAGAGCCACGTCACCTCGCACACCGGAATCATGCTTAGTTTACACCTTGAGTTTTTTAGACTCTACAGAGGCTAAAACACGAGGCTTATCGGATGAAGACTTTATTCTCGGCTTGTACAAGGCCACACTCGGTCGCAATGCTGATTGCGCAGGAGCCAAGTATTGGTTGGGCGAACTCAAGGCAGGTCGAGTAACTCGTCAAACTTTGGTTCGACACATGACTATGAGTGATGAAGGCCGCAATTATTGCGCAACCGACATCCCAAGCAAATTGGGTGATGCAACTTGTGATTTGAGTCCAGTTCCAGTTCCAGATCCAGTTCCAGTTCCAGATCCAGTTCCAGTTCCAGATCCAGTTCCAGTTCCAGATCCCAAACCGGTTGATCCTCAACCAAATCCGCCGGAGCCGACTGAAGATCCAAAGATAACAGCTCGTCGCGCTTTCTTGACTGAGATATACCGAAAAGTTTTAGGCCGCGCTCCAGATGCTCCGGGATTAAATTACTGGATGACGAGCCTCGAGGGACAAAATAATGTAGACGCATGTAGAGTTGTAATTGGATCTTTCTTGTTAGCTGACG
>JBFWYS010000144.1:0-8229 GCA_050186175.1 Pseudobdellovibrionaceae bacterium | reverse complement strand
TTGCTGAAGAATACTTCCACAAGGGTATCAAATGCTGCGTCTTCAATTGCCCCGAAATCTTAACCAATTCGAGCTCTATTTTTAGTGGCGTTGAAGTTTCACTCTATCCGTTGATGGGGGCTTTGCAAAAGGAAGGAGCCAGTTCGCCAGCGGTTCAAAAAATTCTTGCGGATTGCGCAACGCTTTTAAAGGACGGAATGCAAACTTCTGATATCATGAAATTTACAGATGAATACCTCACCTCTTCTGAAATTCGTGCTCATTGCAATTTCTTAAAATGGCCTCAACACTCTTCACAACCGCAGATGGAAAAAATGCTCGCGAGCTCAGATTATTTAATTAGTTTACACAAGGATCCAAAAAATTTGATCACACATGTTCTCAGCGAATGCGTCTTCAAGGCTTGCGGAACACTCATGCTTTCAGAAAGCGTTCGTCTGGACGCCCCCGTTTGGTGGATCGGCCACGAGGTAATTTCAAAAATTACGGCGACCCACTAAGAGCAACGCGCAGCATTTAAGTTCGCCTTCAATGCACGTGACGAAAGCAACGATTGCTCTCTACTATGATTTAAGAGGAGAGAAATATTCATGCTTTCTAAATCGACACTCATCTTTTTATTTCTTGTCTTTGCATTCTTTGAAATTCTGGTAACGGGTTGCACTTCGGGCACTCCAAAAGACACCTCCGATGACAACTCTCTTAACACTGTCATGAAAAACTTAAAGGGAACTTTGGGCGAACTCATCCCCTTAGTTTCTAGCACTGATAAATACGCTGATAAAAATAATAAAAATCTGATCCTAGAAGAGACCCATAAACTTCAGCAATGGGCCCACCGGATTCCAAAAGAGAGTTTTCCGAAAGATCCTCAGTTTGCTTACATGTCTGCTCACTTAGAACAAGATCTTAAGCTTGCCATGGATTCTTATCAGTTGGGGCAAGCTGAATATTCTCGCTCCATCCTAAAGAGTTCAATTTCTAACTGTATTGGCTGTCACACAACAGGCCCGAATGGTCCGCAATTTCAAAAGAACGAGTTCGACTCTGCTTTGGCAAAGATGCGGCCATTTGAAAAAGCGGAATTTCAAACAAGCCTCCGCCAGTACGAACCGGCTCTGAAAAATTATCTCCTGAGCATTCAGGAAAGTGATGACTCGTGGAAAGGAAGTTTACAAGCTGAAAGAGCCGCGAAGTCGGCTTTAGCGATTACAGTTCGATTTATGAACTCACCTGAGGAATCTCTAAAAATTGCAGATTCAGTTGTCAAAAATCCAAATTCGCCAGCTCACTTGAAACAAATGGCTGAACAGTGGAAATTGGATATCGCGACGTGGAAAGTGACTGAAAATAAAAAAATTAATGAACGCCCCCTAGGAAAAAAGAGGCCAAAGAGTCTTTTATCTCAGGCCGAAAGCCTCTCTTCTGCTAGCGAGATTGGACTTTACAGAAGACAAGCTCTTCTCACAAAAGCTTTAGCATCTGACTTAACCCCCAAAGAAAGAAGCCAGGCTTATTTTTTAATGGGAAGTTCAATTGATGCCAGCAAGGACCTGGCGTGGGGTGGCCTCTCGGATGTTTACTATGAAACTTGTATTCGCAGCACTCCTCACACCACCGAAGCCGAAAGTTGTTACGAGCGTCTCGAGGACAATGTGACTCTCGGTTTTTCAGGATCCAGCGGCGTCAACCTTCCTCCCGAGCTTAAAGTCAAACTTGACGAACTTAAAGCCCTTGCAAAACTATTGAATCCTTGATGACCTGGACTCGCTTTGATCTATTTTACAACGGAGATTCTTATTTTGAGAAGTTGATTGAATCAATCAATCAGGCTCAAAAAGAAATTCTTTTTGAAGTTTACATTTTTGATTTGGACTCTGTTGGTAACTCTGTAATGGAAGCATTAAAAAATGCAGCCGGCCGAGGTGTTCGAGTTCTTTTGTCGGTCGATGGAATCGGAAGTTTTTATTACCTAGAAGGCCTTGCAAAAACAGCTGCGGATGCCGGAATTCGTTTTAAGGCGTATCATTCTCTCCCCTTAAAACCGCAATTTTTTCCGCTCTTGTTCCGTTGGAAACTGTGGGCACATCTTTCAAATTTTTTTTCGCATGTAAATAAAAGAAATCACCGAAAGCTTATCGTGATTGACGAAATGCATGCATTTGTCGGCAGCCGCAATATTACTCAATTTCACTCGGAAAGATCAATGGGCGAAAAGGCTTGGCGAGATACGAGTGCGTTGCTTGAGGGGCCCGAGGTCAGTCTTTTAAGAGATGCATTTTTATCTACGTGGGGAGAAAAGCCCACTCATTTCACGAAACGTGCGCTCGCATCTCGGGATGTCCTGATCAACTCTAAAAGAAAGACACGAAAGAAACTTCAGAAAAATCTTCTTTTTCATATTCGTAACGCTAAAAAGAGAATTTATATTACTAATGCTTACTTTGTACCCCATCGAAGTTTGGTCCGCGCCCTAAAAAAGGCAGCCGCCAATAAAAATATCGATGTATGCCTGTTACTACCCGCCATCAGCGACATTCAACTTTTACTTTTACTCTCAAGAGCCTTTTACTCTGGCCTTTTAAAGGCGGGAGTCAAAGTTTTCCAATACGAAAAGTCCGTGTTACACGCAAAGACGATGCTCATTGATGACCGAGCTTCGCTCGGCTCTTTTAATTTTAATCACCGAAGCCTCATTCATGATCTCGAGATCGTTGTTTTGAATAATAATCCAGAAGTAGTTCAACAGTTCGAAAGGCAATGGGAAGAAGACCTTTCTTACTCTCATCTTGTGAATGCGAAGATCCTTGCAGACCGAAGTTTTATCGAAAAATCCGGTGCCTGGATTCTTTATCAACTGCGGTATTGGTTATGATTATAAAAGTTCTCTCCTACAACATCCACAAAGGTTTTACTCTTTTTAACACTCGTTACGTTTTGTCGCACATCAAAGAAGCCATTGAATCCGTCGGGGCGCAAATCGTTTTGCTTCAAGAGGTGGGAAGCCAGAAACCCACCGAAGAACAGTTTGAATTTTTAGCGGATAATCTTTATCCCCATTATTCATATGGTAAAAACGCGGTCAAGACCAACTCACACCACGGAAATGCAATCTTGAGCGCCTTCCCCTTAACCTGGTCTGAAAACATTAATATTTCAAACAACCGTTTTGAAAAAAGAGGCCTTTTGCACGCAGCCATTTCGATTCCGAAAATCAATCAAGAACTTCATGTTTTTAATGTTCATCTCGATCTTCTTGAAACTGGCAGGAACAATCAAATCGCTAAAGGCATTCTCCGTTCAGAAAATCACGTTCCGCAAAATGCCCCCTTAATTTTTGGCGGTGACTTTAATGACTGGCAGGAAAAAATCACCGAGACTTTGGAAAAGAAAATGCACCTGCATGAGGCGCATTTTAAAATCAAAGGAGCCCATGCTAAAACCTTTCCGAGTGCCTTTCCAACTCTCGCTCTAGATCGGCTGTACTTCCGAAATCTCAAGATCAAAAAAGCAACCGCGATGACTGGAACCCCCTGGTCGGATCTCTCCGATCATTTGGCACTCTATGCAGAATTCGAGATTGACCCTAAGCCGGCTCCGTGAGAGAGAGAATTTCATGTCCAAATCATGGAAGTCCCATCCCCGGATTATGACCGTTCCGCACCACCAGGACTTTTTGCTAAAATGGTTTTGGCGATGAAAGTAGTTAAAGGCCTGCTGAACGGTTCAAATCATGCGGAAATCCTAAGGGCACTTGATAAAGTTAAGTGAGTCATTTAAGCTTTTTGTATGACTCAAATCCACTTATCACGAAGTACTCGCAATGAATGGATGAAAGCCATTTACGAAAACGGCTTGGTCACATGCACGGAATACTCAAAAAAACTCTCTAATAAACTTTTTTGTGCAATCGAGATGGAAAAACATCTAGGGCCTTGCTACGAAAACTTTTTTCCAAAGACTCTTGAACTCAAGTCTCTCGTCAAAAAATACAACTGGCTTAACAAGGCCAACCGAATCGAAAAAACAAAATCTCAAATTAGCGAAGACTTAAAAAAAGAATTCCCTTTGGGCTACATTGTAAAACCGGCAGTAGGTCACAGCAGTGGAGGCCGCGAGGCTTTTAATTTTTACCTTTCTGAAGATAATTTCTTAAGAGATTTTTTTGAAAAAACGGCGACTCTAGTTGGTCAGGCGCTCATCTTCCAGGATCACTTGATAAAGATGGCAAATGGCGCAGCCCCTGAAAAACCACGATCCTCCCCTGAACTCCGAATTCACAGCTACGAGAACAAGGTCGTCTCAGGAGCTTCAATCGCACGCTGGAGATGGAGCAGACTTTCAAAAAAACAAATTCAGCAAGCAGAAACGAAAGTGGAAGACCTCCTCCGGCTTTTGCCAACAGAAATCCTGGTCAAACAAGCCTTCAGTTTCGACGTTCTCCTCTTACCGAATTTAGTTAGAATCGTAGATATCAATACAAACCAAGGCCTTCCCCATCAGTGGTCTGGTTATATGACCCGCCCCCGGTTTTTAAAAGCATACACTCTGCACTTTGAGAAGTACGCAGGAGTCGAGTTCACAGGCCTGTCATCGTTGGTGGTTAAACTTGGATTTGGGAATTTCATGAAACTTTTGAAAAAGAGGCATATCGAGGGAATTTGGTAAATCCCAGAAATATGCGTTCCAAGGTGAGACGTTCCACCCAATAAAGAAGGGTTCAGAGATAGCCGATAAGAGAGGATGTCCTTATTATCTCGTTATCGGAAATCTGGAGGCTTCGCACAGCTGGTTCAGCTGATCGAATCATGTGATGCCACAAAACGTGCCGAAATTTTGGCTCTTGTTGGAGTTGAAGATCCTGGATGGGCTGTACTCGCCCGCAAAAAAATTCTTACCACTGAAAAAATCTTTAGTTGGCCGATGGATGTTTTGCTCGAAGTTATGACTCGCGTTCCCGATCGTACATTGGCACTTGTAATTCACACTTTAAAAGAAGAAAAACGTGAGCCCATCTTTTCGATTATTCCGCATATTCGATCTCGCAATATTCGCAGTTTCTATGATGAAAAGGTACCTTCACACGCTGAACAGCATGCAGCAAGCATTAAAGTTTTTAAGCTGGTTCGGGATCTTGAAACCGAAGGCCTTTTAAAAATCTCAGTGATCGATCCTGATTTGGATCTGCGTGATAAACTTATTGCTTAGGGGACATCGCCGGCGCTAATGCCGTTTCCATGATTTTACTTAACAAAAGTTTTTCATAGTGCTCTTTTATTTTTTCAGGGCAGCTTTCAGTTTTGAGATGTTGAAAGTCATGCCAATGAAATTTCGCGTAGTTTAAGAATTGCCCAAGAATAAAAATAGCCCGAGTCTCGACTTCATAGGCTTCGATTTTTGGATTGAGCCGACGAATAAAATCCTTCATTTGCTCAAGCAAAGGCTGGGCGAATTTTTCAAAAACAAAGGCCCCAAGTTCGGCACCATCTAAAATCGACCAGAGGACTGTGCGATAATAATTGGCCTCGGATCTAGCCAAGAATAAGTACTTCGATAAAAGATCTCTAAAAACCTGTTCATTCATTTCAAGATTTGTCGGCAAAACTTCGGAGAGTGTTTTTTGAACTGAGTTGAGTTGACTTTCAATAACCGCCTGACGAAGGCCATCTTTAGAACCAAAATGATAACCAACGAGAGCTGTATTTGCTCCCGATTCACGAGCTACATCTTTAAGAGTTGTACAACTAAACCCCTGCCGAGCAAAAAGATTCTCAGCCGCGCGCAAGATTTGATCTTTTGATGTTCCATAAGCGTTCTGGCGCTCTGTTTTTTGATCATCCATTAAAATGACAAAGCCTCGTTCAGATTACGTACTGAAATTAAGTCTCTCATTGTTTAAACTACTTTTGTTAAACTATAGTATCCTAAAAAATGTGCAACCATTATCTTTGGGGGCACAGACCAGGCCTAAGAGGCAACAATCTTAGTTGCCATGGCTTCTTTAACAAGTAACAATAAAATCAATGAGTTGGCTCAGCTTTTTAAATCACTCTAAGGCCCTAGAAAGACTTGGATACTTTACATGTTTTCTCCTTTGCGGAGCCAGTTCCTCGGCTTTCGCTGCCTTTTTGTTTCCATCCACTCCCGATAACGTGGTCGTTCTCCCTCAAAAGTTCGAGTATTTTTTAATGAACGAAAAGCAGGTTCGAATCGGCAATGCCCTTTTTGATTCGGGACAAATTCAATTTTCGATCACTCGAGCACCCGACGATAAAGACACCTACAAAATCAAAGTCTCCTGGCCAGCCAGCCTTCTAACCGAAGGACAAATTCAAATTAAAGACTCCGGTGCCAAAGCTATTTGGACTGAGCCGATTCAAAAATCTCAAATAAACACCCAAGAGAGAAGCGGACAAAAAGAATCGCGAGCCGACCTCGCCACCTATGAAACAACACTTTCGATTGATGTCGTAAAAAAGCTGCGACTGATGCCATTTATTAATTTTTGCGTTTTTCAAGATACAAAAGACACTAAGATTTATTTATGTTCCGAAGAACTTTTTGTCTCGGTTAAAGGTAACGATGTAAAAGCCCTTCCTAGATCTTTTGCAGGCAAAGAAGCCTTCGTCCAAATCAACGGGCAGTTGGTCGGGCGCGAAGGAATTATCTCCTTAAACGACATTACAGAGCAGATTCATTTTAAGGCACGAACCGCTTCGGGTGCTTTTTTAGAAATTTTGACGGGGCCTCAGGCTTTGGAGTTCCGGGATGTCACTGAAGTCGCCCAAGGGAAAGGCCTCCGGCTTCAAGCTCGCGGGGCAGATCCTATCGTAAAAAAAATCAATCGCCTTCCTGATGGTGATTGGAGGGTTGTTTTGCCGATCGAGAGACCCATTATTTACGTCAAGGGTCGCGGCGGCATCGCGTTTCGACAGGAGTTTTTTGTCAAAGACGTGGTCCCAGATGAAAAACTCAGACCCGTGCTTAAATCTAAGTTTGATCAATATGTTTACTCTTCATCTGTTAGCCTCGATGGAGAACTCGCCGCCAACACCTCTCTTTCGTCAAGCGGCAAAGACAGCCAGGTCTCCATGGACGGCGGCAAAAGCTTTGTGTGGAGGCTTGAGAATTTAGAAATAGGAAAATGGAATTCTCGCTCTTTCACTCTGAAAACTGAAAATCGGGACCTGACGATTGCAAATTCCGTCTATCGTGGTCACTCTTCAGATTTCTCATTTGGCATGGCGATTCCTCTCAGCCAAAGCGAAAAACCTAAAACGACTTTAGCCGGCGAATGGAATTTCCGTCAGTGGCTGGCAACTCGATGGGCCTTAGGAGTCTCTGGAAATCACAGTCTTATTATGACCGAGACAAAAACTTCTGCTTCAACACTCGGTGCGAGAATTTACTATCGAACAAGTTCAGGTTTGTGGATGAGGGACCCTGGATTTTTAGCATTTATCGAAGGCTCTATGATTCAATACAAGGTTGGGAGCGCGACGGCCAGCACGACTTACGCAAGTCTTGGAGCCGAATGGCTTTATTCAATTCAAAAAAATTCTTGGCTGTACTTCGACTGGGGAATTTTTGATCTCAAGCTCGGCATCGCTTCTCTCTCATCAAAAACAAAAATGAAATCTTATTTTGGCTTCAACAACGAATTTCGAAAAATGACAGGCCCGACTTCGTATTGGTCTTTGTCTCTTGGCGCCTCTATGGCTGGGTATGAGACAGCGGGAAGTACGGTCAATTATTCTAACTTTGGAACTGCTTTGGGTTATGGGTTTGGGTTTTAGGTGCTTTTGTTTAGTGGCTTGCAAAATATAGGAATCAAAAGTTTTCTTTGTTTTTGAAATACAGGCCAGATCTACGCCGACTTCTTCTTAAACCAAGAAGAAACCAAAGCACCGATGTCAGATGTATCCGGTTTTTTGACTTTGGATTGAATAATAAAAACATTGAGTTCGCGTTTTGCTTCGACCATTCGTGGATCAATTTGTGCGGCTTGGGTAAACATTCTCTTTGCTTTTATCATATCACCATTGATTTTTGCATGGTAGCCAACTACAAAAAAGTAAAGAGCTGAGGTCTTTTCTTCTGCCGGAACCTGCATGATTTCGTATTCCATATCCTTGGCAACCTTACCTTTATCCTTAGTTGACCTCTCAGCTCCCAATAGTTCGGCCCAGATCATGTAAAGGCGGAGCTGGAAAATATGAGGGGCCTCTT
>JBFWYS010000143.1:0-8243 GCA_050186175.1 Pseudobdellovibrionaceae bacterium | reverse complement strand
ACTCTCGTCTCGAAATGTAAGACTGACTCCTGACGAGCGCGAAATCGCTCCCCTCTTTTATCAAGCGATAAAAAACGCTAGTTCGGCCGCAGAGGCGAGATCTAAATTAGAATCTCAAGGTTTTTCTGTTGATTACGTTGAAGACTGGGGCTCTCGCCGTCTTGGCGCGATTCGTCTCGGGACCGTACGCCTTATCGACAACGTAGAAATTGGAGGAAAGAAGTGAAACAAAAAATTCTCTTTCTCATGACCGGATCTATCGCTTGCTACAAAGCTTGTGGATTGATTTCTAAGCTAGTACAAAATGACTTCGAAGTTCAAATTGTGGCCTCCCCTTCAGCTTTGCAGTTTGTGGGTCAAGCGACTCTCGAGGGGTTGAGCGGCAAAAAAGTTGAAAGCGATATTTTTGAGCGCGGCCACATTATGGATCATATCCACCTGATCCGTTGGTGTGACTTGGTCATCGTAGCTCCCGGAACGGCAAATTATATTAATAAAATTGCCCAAGGTGTAGGCGATGACCTCTTAACGACTTTGTTTTTGGCTCACGACTTTAAGAAACCGTTTTTAATTGCGCCGGCAATGAACTCTACAATGTATGCTCATCCGCTCACTCAAAAATCTCTAGTAACTCTCAAGTCAATTGGAGTTCAGATCTTAGAAACGGCCTCAGGAGTTTTGGCATGCGGTGAAACCGGCTGGGGAAAACTTCTAGACCCTGATTTGATCTATCAAGAAGTTCAAAAGGCATTAGCTCATTCTCCAAAATCAGAAGTGAAAGCTCCTACGGCTGGAAAAATGCCAAAAGTTCTTATTACATTTGGTGGAACTCAAGAGCCAATTGATGGTGTCCGCGTTTTATCAAACGTAAGCTCTGGAAAAACAGGCGCGCAAATTACCGAGACTCTCGCTTCTCTCGGATTTGATGTTACGGCATTAGTAGCGGGCAACTCTGTTCTGCCAAACGCAAACTGCACAACAAAGACCTTCACCGACTTTAGCTCGCTTCAAAATTTAATGAAATCAGAGCTCGAGAACAATTCTTATGACTCTATTATTCATTTGGCCGCTGTTAGCGACTACAGCCTTGCGAAAATCGTTTCCGGCGATATCGAACTTTCGCGTCCCGCGCAGGAAAAACTGGATTCTGGAGCCAATCTCAAGATTGAGCTCAAACAGAATCCAAAAATCGTGGATCAGATCCGCAAATACAGTAAAAACAAAAATATTGGGCTGTGGGCATTTAAGCTCACCAATACTCAGTCCGAAGAAAAAAGAAGATCTGCGGCCTTGTCCCTACTCGAGCGAGCTCACTGTGACTATGTCGTCCACAATGATCTCAATATGATTCGTATGGGAAAAAGACACTTCACGGTTTACGGCCGAAAAGGTTCTGAGTTTTTTCCAGATATCGGAACTCTCGCTTCTTATCTTGCAAATTCAATTTATGAACAATCTCATGCAAAGGAAATTGTATGATTTTAGCTCTCGATGTTGGCAACTCACAGATTTACGGCGGTGTTTTTGAAAAAGAACAGCTTAAATTTCGCTTCCGAAGGAATTCGAAGCAGGGTGGATCCTCGGACGAAATCGGACTCTTTTTAAGAGCCGTTCTCCGGGAAAATAATTTGGATCCTAAGGACGTCACACACGTTGCAATCTGTTCTGTTGTTCCGGACATTGTTTATTCTCTTAAAAATGCCTGCAAAAAATATCTCAATGTGACGCCTTTTCTTTTACAGGCCGGAGTAAAAACCAGTCTTAAAGTTAAATACCGCAATCCATTGGAAGTGGGGGCTGATCGTATTGCAAACTCGATTGCAGCGACTCATCTCTATCCAAATAAAAATATCATTATTGTAGATATTGGGACAGCAACCACTTTCTGCGCCTTAAGCTCTGACAAGGATTACTTAGGCGGATCTATTACCGCAGGACTTCGCCTCTGTATGGAAGCCTTAGTTTCTAAAACAGCAAAACTTCCGGCGGTTGAGATTACCCAGATGAAAGAAGCTCTCGGTCGATCCACAGTCGAAAACATCCAATCAGGTCTTTATTATGGCCATCTTGGTGCTATTCGTGAAATCACAAAAAATCTGACAGATGAGTGCTTTGAGGGAAAGAGACCTTTTATTATTGGCACTGGCGGCTTTGCCCATTTATTTGAAGAATCAAAAGTATTTGACGTGATTTTACCGGATTTAGTTCTCAAGGGCTTATTAACAGCTCTCAAAATGAATTCATAAGCGAGGTACCTATGATGTTAACAATGTTAAAATGCAAAATTCATCGCGCAACAGTCACGGACGCCGACCTCAATTACGAAGGTTCGATTTCGATTTGCCCAAAACTAATTAAGGCAGCGGGTCTCCGTGAATTCGAAGCTGTCGATATCTACAACTGCAATAACGGCGCAAGATTTACAACTTACGTGATCACTGGAAAAGAAGGTGATATCTGTCTCAATGGAGCCGCAGCTCGCATGGTTCAGAGAAAAGATCTTGTGATCATCGCTTCTTATGGCCAGTACTCTGAAGAAGAGCTTAGAAAACATCAGCCAATATGTGTTTTTGTCGATTCAAAGAATAAAACAAAGTCGATAAAAGCTAAGGGCTAAAATCGATACCACTCGATGGCTTCGATCGCCGAGCGTACACGGAATGCTTTCACATTTTCATTCCAGATAGGCTTCTGTAAACCCATCTGCGGAACAGTGGCCAGCTCTTTATTCGCAGCCGAAATCAGCTGAAAATCTTTAAGACCTGCAATTTCTCCGAGCAAATCAATCGAAGGCAAATGAAACTGAGCAAAAGCTAAATTCGGATTCTGTTTCGCAAAAGCTTCGGCGCCGACACCCACAAAACCGGAGATCCGAATCGAAGTTCGATTGCATGAGTTCACGGTAAGAACTCGATCCGCCAATCCTTTTAACGTTCGCAAATCACTTATGGTTGGCCATCCACAGAACTGTGAAAGTGCATTCTTTATGTGGACCTTAGGAAACAGATTTCTTCTAAGAGGATAAATCGAAGGCAAGAGCCAAATATAATCTTGGTCAATAATAGCCAAACGTTTTTTCGGTTCTTGTTTGGCAAAATCAACCATGTCCGCAAACAGAGATGCCTGCGACTCCAATCGACCCGAAATCAGATAAGCCATGTCAATATTCAACATCTCAGGCTCATCAAACAAAAATCCGTGAGAAAGAAGCTGTTCTTTCATTCGAGCTTTGAGTTTTTCTCCAACGGTCGAAGTCTTTCCAATTCGATCCGCAAAGGCTGTAATTCTCTCACCTAACCCTAGGTAACTTCCTACGGCCTTTGAATACTTGTCTTTTTTGGTATTTAAAAATTCATAAACCCAATCGGAAAAATAAATTTGCTCACGCACAGAAAGGCCTCGATAAGCCTCTCTCAAGCTTGTCGTTAACAAAGGTCTTAGAGAAAGGTCGGTAAAGTTCGTCATCTTCGAGGAGCCTTGCGCCGATGCCAAGGCACAAAATTGTGTGTGCTCGAGAGACATCCACTCCGATGCGCAATAACCCCCACCACTTTTAACTACATTCGGCCAGAGCGTCGATTCAGGCTCTGTGAATTCAGTCACTCCAAAATGCGAATAGACTAAAATATCAGCCAAAACTTCTTCCGTTAAAAGGTCGCTTGCTTTGAGAGTTGGATCCGCCTGCAATTCCACCTGCTTGATCCATGCTTTATAAAGTGCCCGCTCAAGAACACGTGGTTGCTTGAGAAGTTCCGCCCCCAATTCAATGTTAGACGAAGTTACACGAAAATAGTTAGATCGGTCATCCCTAAGAGTAATCGAAACAGGTTTGACGAACTTCACGCGGGTTTCAACTTTGTGCAAACTCTTTTCGATTTCGGTTTTAACTTTCCATAGTCCAGCATCAAAAGGGACCGCCTTTTGATGCTGGCAACCCCATATTTGAGAGAGCTGGGTCCCCTCGACCCTGTCCAAAGATTCAACGCTTTTGGAATTAATACATAGGGGCTTCTTCATAACGAACGCCACTCCAATGCACAAAAGCACCGTAAGTAGCAGCATCCACTGAGTGATTTTCGACCAGCCCTCGTTGGTCACATTAAGTCCGTCCCGCATAACTCAGAACCATAGCGAAATAAGTGCCAGATCTCTTTGTACATTTTGGAAAGTCCCTTGGCAGCCATTGTGATTTTGAGCTTTTTTAGTAAGATCGGCCCACTTTAAAAAATAAAAGGGGCTAAGGGTATGTTCAGAAAATTTGCTCAATTAATTTCTGTTCTAGGTTTGATGTTTATCGGTAATTTCGCTCTTGCGGAAGAAGACGAAAAAATTTCTGATCGGGGCGCTGACGGAATCGAGATGCAACCGATTCCGATCGACACGCGAGTCAACTGCAGTGCTGTCATTCTTAAAGGAACTCGCACGAACAGAGGAACAGCATTTGTGCTTCCACGTATGCTTGTGAGTATCGACAAATCAAAAGAGCAACTTTTTGAAATCGTCCACCTAGGTGATGGCAAATATCAACTCGTTTTCTCGGTGTTCTTTCCACGAACAGATGTTGAACTCAATATGCGCGAGGAAACGAATCACTTCACTCATGGCTGTAACTATGACGAAGTCGTGGCTTCGTTAAACAAAAATATTTCTGATGAGAGTCAAAAAATTAAAACAGTGGCTCGTGTTCCGATTAAATACATCAAAATTTCGGTGCCTGGAATCGAAGGCCTTGATGGCAACTATACGATCGGATCTAAGCAAACCACGATGCTGAATTATCAAGGTGTAGATTTGATGATCACTCTTCCAATCCGCGATCGGGCAACGGTAGATCGCATTCTTGCCCGACTTCGCGAAGGAACGGGACTTGAAGTTAGAGCTGAACTTGCTTTCAACGCACGCACAGGTGACGGCGGAACTTACGCGACAATCAAACTAGCTCAGGTTGCCAAGGGTCTTGAGTCGGCTCTTAAAGGCCAAGTTTGGGTTGCACAGGCTGATTTAAAAGCCACCCTTTCTGATGTCGTTTCTAACCTCGAACTGGAAGTTGAAACCTATGCAGGATCAAGTTCAATTCAAAAGGAAATCACTGAAAAGTTAATGGCAGCAATCACCAGCAGAATCAATCCAACTCGACCAACAGCTACACCTCCTCCCGCACGAGATTCTGATGACAAGAACAAAGAAGGAAAAGAAGGCCAACCGAGTTATGAGCTAAAAGCCATTGTTAACTATTTACGCGAACAAAATACAATTAACATTGCTTACTCAAATTTTACAGCCAACAGAGAAGAGATCTATTCAACATCTGTCATTGTAAGAGCCGACCTCGACGATCCAGAAATGAAGACTCTTAAAATCATCAATGGTGAAGAAGCGCTTTATCCTTCACCGGTAAAAAAAGGTGAGGAACTTTTGATCGTTCCAATGCGCATCAGAAAAGAAAAGCTCTCCTATGAAACGCCGGTAAAGCGATACTTCACAACCACTCAGATCAAACAATTTGAACTAGCGAGCATGTTTACGGAGCTCAATTCTCCAGGGTATGTGATTGAGGATGCCGAACTTGCAAACTATGGAATTATCGCTCAGGTTTTTGTTAAGCCTCTTTGGGGAAGAAGATACGTGCATCCAGCGGGCTATCGATGGGGATCAGTTGAATTTCCGGCGAAAGCCGTTGATTCTGAAGAGCTTGAGATCGATTGGATCGATGACGTGATTTCGGCAATGCCACTCCGAATTCAATTCTCCAAAATCGGAAGCCGAAAGTTTACGGTTCCCGATATTTTGGCAGGAAACCTGTATTTTTCAGCGGAAGTTGACTACATCGGTGGAAAGATCAAACTCATCGCAAAAAAAGATTTAGGTCGCGCTACGTTCTATTGGGATCCAGTTCGCGCTTTTGAAACTCGTGTTTCTCAGTACTTCTTTGAGGAAAAAGTGCCATCGGGAAGAAAAGTAACTGTTACCACCAAGAACGAAGTAAAAAAGAGTGTCCCTACAACCCGAAGTACGTTGGTTTTCCGAGTTCTTTCTACAGCTGAAGCGGTCGATGGAATTCCTCAAATCAGCGTAAAATCTGCAATTGGCGCCGTAGACGGACAACCTTCAATTCGCGAATAATAACTCGTTATTAAAGAATTGGACCTTTTGGTTTTAAAAGGCCCGCTTTTCCTACTCGAGACGGAAGAGTACGATTCATCTTCGAAGAAATCCATTGATTGAGTTCGATCAGCTTCTCGATATCAACACCCGTTTTTATCCCAAGCCCATCCAGCATGTAGACAACATCTTCAGTTGCCACATTTCCAAGAGCACCAGGAGCATAGGGGCAACCGCCTAATCCACCTAAACTCGAATCAAAAGTTGTGAGGCCCTGGTCAAGAGCTTCGTAGATATTCACAAGAGCTGTTCCGCGTGTATCATGAAAATGGCCGGCCAGCTTTTTTGCCGGAACAATTTTATTTAGGACCTTTAAAATATCACGAACCTGTTTTGGATTTGCAACGCCGATGGTGTCGCCGATCGAAATTTCGAAAACACCCATAGCGGCCATCATCTCAGTTACTTTTGCCACTTGCTTAACAGAAACTCTACCCTCGTAAGGGCAACCAAAACAGGTGCTTAGATATCCACGCACCTTCACTTTGTTCTTTTTCGCAAGAGCCACAACGGGTTTGAATCTTTCGAAACTCTCTTCGATCGTACAATTGATGTTCTTCTTTGAAAAACTCTCTGAGCAAGCTGCGAAAATCGCGATCTCTTCGGATCTGTATTTAAGAGCGTCGTTCATTCCCTTTTCATTGGGAACAAGCCCCGAAAATCTCACGCCCTTTGGAAAGGTTTTTTCTTTTTGCATCTCGTGAGCTTTGTCGAAGAGAAGACCCGAGTGCGCCATTTGCGGAACCCAGTCAGGATGAACAAATGCACCCAGCTCAATTCGCTTAAGACCAGCCACAGCCAACTTTCTCGCAAATTCAATACGAATAGATGCTTCTAGAATTTGAGCTTCATTCTGCAAACCATCTCTCAAACCGACTTCGACGATCGTGACTTTTCCAGCCATATTATTCTAACTTTCCCACCAAAGGTTCAATTTGCGCTAGCAGTTTTCCGAGAACGACTTGCTCTCCAACCTGACAGTCTAATTTTTTAACAACGCCATCCACTTCGGCTTTAAGCGTGTATTCCATTTTCATGGCTTCCATTACGAGAACCGGAGTACCCACCGAGATTTTTTGATTCTCAGAAACAAAAACTTTTGCGATTTTACCTGGCATTGGCGCGATCACGGATCCAGATGAGGCGGCCTGTCCAGCCCTACGCGATTTTTTGTTTGAAACAGGCATTGTGTAAGTTTGGCCTTCAAAATGAAACCAAGCCTGACCACCAATGATTTGGCCCTCTAGAGAATGTTTTTTTCCATCTAAATCGATTCTCAAAATCATTAAACACCTCTCCAACTAGCTTGCCATGGAGACGACCACCCACTTCCTTGGGGCCCAGTTAAAATGGAACCTCCCGATTTTAAAGCTGGAAGAGCCTTTTCAAAAAGTTTCTTCTGCATGTCTGTGAGCTCTTTTTGTTTTAGACCCGACGGAAAGTATGTTTCCACGAAACGAGTGGTCATTGTTCCATCACCAAATTCTTTATGCGAAAGCATCTCGATTAAATAAGGAATATTGCTGTGAACTCCAAACACCACAGACTCTGAGAGAACACGAATCATTTTTTGAATCGCTCTTCGACGGTCCTCATCCCAAACAATAACTTTGGCGATCATGGGATCATAATAAGGAGTGATTTCATCCCCTTCTTCAAATCCGTATTCAAATCGTCGACGAGGACCCTCAGCCCAGCGAACCGTTCCCAGCTGACCCGTGCTTGGGACTCCACCCATATAGGGATTCTCGGCATAAACTCGACATTCAATCGAGTGTCCCTGAGGTTTTGCAGGAATCTCCAAAAATACAGGCTGATTCATCGCTGTTAAAATCTGAGCCTTCACTAAATCAACGCCCATAACCTCTTCAGTTACTGTGTGCTCAACTTGCAAACGTGTATTCACTTCTAGAAAATAAAATTTTCCGTCCTGTAACAAAAACTCAACAGTTCCTGCTCCTCGATACCCCACCTTAGAAACAATCTTAACGGCGGCCTCACCCATTTGCTGACGAAGCCCGTAAGTCAAAGAGGGCGAAGGAGCCTCCTCGATAATTTTTTGTTGTCGTCTTTGAACCGAG
>JBFWYS010000142.1:0-8247 GCA_050186175.1 Pseudobdellovibrionaceae bacterium | reverse complement strand
ATGAGGAACTAATCCTTTTAAATTTTATCTTCAGCTTTATCAAAAAATTCTGTTTCATTTTTCTCATCGTTCGTCGCGCTTCAGGCTCCCTTTCCGAGGGGATTCCACTAGTTAACTCAGATAAGTGTTAACCTTTTTTGAGACCGCGAGTGTCACAAAACAAGAGGAGAACCCCATGAACACAAAAATGCCAGTTTTAATCACATCTCTGATTTTCATATTTGGATGCGCGAAAAATAAAAGTGAACTTCTTGTGCCAGATGATAACGAATCGCAAACTGTCTCCTGTAAATTAGAGGGAACTTTCTCCCGATGTACGAACAATGGGACAAGCTCAACTCGAGTCACACTTTCCGTTATCAGCTCTCACCTTCAAGAGACAGTTTCCAACTTCAACAACGTTACGGATTGCTCAGGTGCACCGATAGAAAGTTTTAATTTAAGCGCCGACTTGATTCTGGGAGAAACTGGAGCCTCTTCTTCATTTGAAGGCGCAACAGACGTAGATCTCACTCCCGACCAAGATATTTTCAGATGCGGAGCGGGTAAAGCCGCCTACACCTTCATCAAATTTACAGAAGAAGACTGCAATCACTTTCAGATCCCGATAACGACTCCCTCCTGCGATATTGACGCTCGAGGAACAACATTGGACGTCCTCCCTTTTACTCGGCAATAGATTGTCTGACGCAATACCTCAAAAATATCTAAAGACTCAATTAGTACTTCAAAATACTTAAAAGTACTTGTAGACTTTTTTTATGGAAACAAAAAAAATCTCAGACGACTTGACGTTTTTCACCTCTGCTGAAATCGCAGATATTTTAAAAATGCATCCTCAAGTTATTGCGCGCAAACTTCAGTGCGGTGAAATTGACGGTTATAAACTTGGTAAGGACTGGCGGGTTTCAAAAGAACAACTCCTTCGATACTTGGCCCGCCACTCGAATCAAAAAATTCAAAAATCTCCTGAAAATAAAACCGTCGAGACTTTCTTTGTGGATGGAAAGCTTAAATCCATTCCGGCAACACGATCGAAACGTGTTCATGTTCTTAGACATCTTGTTTCAAAACTAGATGAGCGCAAGGTTTATACTGAGGTTGAAATTAATAACTTTCTAAAACCTTTTCACTCGGATATCTGCACTCTTCGTCGCGAAATGATTATTAACAAATTAATGGTTCGCAACGACGGAAAATACAAAGTCGTTAGTTGGAATCAATGATTCAGGGTCACTGCCTCTGCCGCGGACGACTTAATTCGTAGGTCGACGCCCAATATCATAAGCATTTCGGTCTTTTGATAATGACACATCAAAGAGCCTTGAGTCTCCAGCAAGACCCAAGCATCGCCTTAGGTCTTATTGAGGCAAACTAACTCCTGCTTACTTTTCGGTAAACATTCAATTCGAGAGCAACAACGCCGAGGATGACAAAAATTTCGGCAAGGAGAAGAGCCGTCCCAACTTTTGTAATGCCTTGAAAGTCATAGGCAATATATCCGGTAAACACACAATACATTAGATTCGCTATAGCAATAATCAAAAGAAGCTTCGGCCTTGAATCAGATATAAATCTATGACAAGCAAACGAGTACATTGCGCACAGCAAAGCCACACCCGCCATCAGGTATAAAACGGAAGTTGTTAAGCCCAGTTCGCTTACAAAAAGAGGGAGAATGAGGCCCGAAAAACAGGCACTCAATATTGCTCCCACCCCGTCAAACAAGAAAATATTATCTAGAGCCAATTTCATCAATTATTTGAAAAACTATCTTTGGCCAAAAATCTTGTAATCAGCAGAAAACTTTCCGGGACCAACGGCCATAAATAAAATCGCAATCGAAAAATAAACCGCAGCAAGTTCATAACTTGATCCGCCAGTCATATTCACAAACGGATCTTTCATTACAAACATGTGCATTGCCGTTGCAACAGCCATCGTAATTGCAAGCCCCAACGAAGCTAACGGAGTCAGAAGCCCGAGGAGCCAGGCGATTCCCCCACCGAATTCAGCGAGCGCCGCAAGGCCTTGCAAAAAACCCGGGACCGGAGCGCCTTCTGGCATCCAGCCAAACGGAGTTTGAATTTTTCCCCAGCCATGAAAAATAAATGCAAGACCTGCCACAAAACGTAGTAACAAAAGCGCCCAAGAAACACAGTTCGTTTGCGTGAGCGGCTTAACACAATTCATGAGTTTTGCTTTCATGATTTTTCCCCTTTGTTGAGAACCACTTTTTTAAAATGGCTTATTTATTTAATTAGAAGCTCGTTTGTTTAAGAGTTCAAGGATTATGGGGTTACTATTTTTTTATAAAGATGGCTCATGAGATCTTGGGATTTAAAGTTTTCATCGAGGGTGCGGAATACCTCTGTCCTGCGAGGAGGCATGCCCTATGTTTGAAAGACCATTTCCACGAACCAGTTTCGAACCGGATTCTTACAACCGCGTGCACAGCCCCTCATCAGTAGCCGGTATCTCCATGATCGCTCCAGAAATTTGAACTTTAAGATCACGAGTTGCAGTCAGAGTGATAAGCGCTTCGAGCTCGGCTTTTCCAAGTCCAAGCCCATTTTTTACGGCTCTGCCACGAACTCGAAGTTTTAAACTCGAATCCTGAGTGCAGGTGGCCACATATTGGATGTCTTTGATTTCTTTTGTTGCTGCAATCGCACGCTGAATTCCGTCAGCGATGATGGAATCGTAAGCATCGATTGCATATTGAGTTGTACCATTAGGCAATTTCTTTTGAGTGATTTTGACCTTTTCTTCTTTTGTTCTGCGAGTAGAACATTTGTAGGAACCCGTAAGATTAGGGCAAGCCGCCATTACCGACGAACTAGAAAGAATCACGGCTATCACTAAAAGAATTGTCTTCATTGAATTTCCTTTTTTACCGGAACTAACACTTTAAACGATCGATCGTCTAGAATTTGTTTAGCCGACTTTTGCGAGAACCAATTCATTGATCCTCGCTCGAAGGATAGAAAATTTTACCCGTTCCGAAGCGGCAAGATCTTCCCAAGAACAGAGGACTTATAGACCATCGCATTTGTGTAATAGTTTCCAACTTCGCGCCGACCACTCATTTAAGAAACGCGGGGGACTCTCTTTTGTTAAGAGGATCTTAGGTTGGCGAAGAGTATGAGCGCCCTTTAAACTTAATCAAATCTGTTTTTCTTAACTCGAGCATTTAGAAAACAAAATATTTGTTGCGGTTTCGCATTTAAATTCACTTTTGTTTAGACAAAATAACTCGATCGCCTTAATATTTGTTATGCACATTACAAAAACTAAGAAGGCAAGATTCTTTGGAGGATCTTGTCGGGGATGTGGACAAACTTTTGCGGTTCCATGCTCCGCCGATTTTGCCTGTGGCGAAATTATTTTGACTGGCCATAAAGGAACTGTGTTTGCCTACCTGACACTCTTCAACCCCATTGCTGACGAAGTTCGCAATATTTTAGAGTCCCTCGGAAAAGATGATGTTGAGTCAATTCTGCCGGTTGTGCTGAGCAAAATCGCAGATACCATTGAAGGGCAAACCCTTCAGTTACCAAAAGTCTGTCCTTCCTGCCAGTCAGATAAGGTCTCGTTAAATGAATCACAAATTATTGCCGAGCAGGAAATTCCTATTGCATCCTTCAAGCGATTTCTTATTTCTTCCAAAAGTGAACGCGAAAGAGAAATCACCGAGTTAATCCAAGAGAAAATCCTCGCCGCAGGAAACAGTTAACTGCTTCAGTTCTTTACTTAAAGAGGGTCTTGATTTTCTGAATGTCCGCAACGAGATCTTCAACACGATCCTGCACAAGCTCGAACCGATCTAAAACTGATTTCCAGTTCTTTTCTTTCTTTACAACCTGTTTAAGACCCTTGAGAGCCGCACGTGCGCCTTCGATCGAGAAACGATCTCGATGCAAGAGCTTGCGGATGACAAATGCATTTTCAACATCTCTTTTGGTGTAAAAACGCTGATTGTTTTTTGCTTTTTTTGGCTTAAGAATTTCAAATTCACTTTCCCAATATCTAAGAACGTATTGTTTGATATCGAGCATTTCTGCGACTTCGCCGATTTTGAATCCCATTTTGTCAGGGATCGAAGCGATTTCACCAAGGAGAGCTTCATCACATAGAGCAGCTGGGAGACTTAACACATCCTCTGACGTTCGCGCCCCTGTTGTGGGAGGGAGTAAGGTGTGTTCATCCTGTAGCGTGAGCTCCATCTCGTTCATTATTATTCTCCGTCATCATCATCGTCATCATCGTCGACGAGATTGGTAATGTCCTCACCGTTCAACATCGCCTTTAGAACCTGCGAAGGCCTAAAAGTCAGAACACGGCGAGCACTAATTGTAATTTGATCGCCCGTCTGAGGATTGCGGCCAATTCGTTCCTTTTTTCCACGAACAACGAAATTTCCGAAACCAGAAATCTTAATTTTTTCGCCGTCTACAAGCTCTGTCTTCATTGTGGCAAAAACCATTTCAACTAATTCAGACGCTTCTTTTTTTGAAAAACCAATTTTCTCATAAACTTTTTCGACAATATCCGCTTTGGTCATTGTTGATTTACCTAGGTTCTGTCCAGCCATGAGCAATTCCTCTTTTCCAATTTAGGCTAACAAGGAACGATAAACTTTCAAGACTTTTCTCGAAAAATTTGACGCAAAATCACCATCTTAGACCCTTTCTTGACTTTTCATGCCTTTTTGTCGCTGGTTTTTTAGGCAGTAGGATTAGAAACAGAAAGCTCCCCTGCATTACCGAACCGAAATCGAAAAATCCTTTTTCACAGCATCCAAGATCTTTGTTTGCGTCTCCGTCAATTGAGCATCCGTTAAGGTCTGGGTCATATCTTGGAAAAGCATTTTGAACGCTACAGACTTTTGCCCTTCTTCAAGTTTATCGCCTTGATAGACGTCAAAGACTTCGATGTTTTGGAGAAGAGGTCCAGCGGCTTTACGGATCGACTTCATGACTTCGCCGGCCGCCAGAGCCTGAGGCATTACGAGCGCAAGATCTCTTTCAACGGCTTGGAACCTCGATGGTGACCTGGCTTTGAAACTACGAGGCTGTCCTCGCATCAAAGGTTCAAAATCAAGCTCCATCACTGCGACTTGAGTTCGAATCTTGAGAGAATCCAAAATTGAAGGGTGAATCCCGGCGATGAAACCTACCTTTTTGCCCTCAACAATAACTTGAGCCGCCTGCCCTAAGTGGGCAAAAGATGGAATCATTCCCTTGTTTTGAAAAGGACGTAGTTCATAACTTCCGATACCGAGCTTTTTAAACAGGGCTTCAAGTGTTCCTTTAAGTTCAATGGCCGCTGGAATGGCTTCCTTTTTCCATAACGTGAGCGACTGCCCCCACAAGATTCCACCGACTCGAGAAGTCTCTTGATAGCCACCATCGGCTTTTTTCGAAAAGACGCCGCCGATTTCACAAAGCCTTCCGTTCACGGTTCCACGATGGTAGTTGTCTTTCATATTCCGAAAAAGAGCAGGCAACAAACTCACGCGCATACTCTCAGTTTCTTCTGAAAGAGGGTTCATAAGTTTCACTGGACTATCCGCCGTCGGAAGCCCTGAATCCGCAAGACGACTGACCTCGCCCAAAAAGTCATACTGTTCTTTTTGGCTGATAAATGCGTAGTTCACGGCCTGCGAGAAGCCGACACTTGCAAGCATCTCAATGACCTTTCGAGGCCAAACGAAATTTTTGTCTTGATACGAAGGCAATGATTGGAGCGGCGGTAAAGACTCTGGGATATTTTCATAACCGTGCAATCTTCCATATTCCTCAACCAAGTCCATTTCGATTTCTAAATCGACACGAAAGCTTGGAGGCCAAACCGTGTACTCTTCCCCTGATTTTTCAATTTTGCAGCCCAAAGAAATCATATACTTTTCGAAGTGTGCAGAATCGACCGCATAACCCATTCGGCTTGCCACAGTTGCCGCAGAAATTTGAATCGGCTTAATTTGAATCGGATTTGGATAAATATCCCAATTGTCTCCGTAAGCTGTGCCGCCGGCCACCTGCAAGATTAACTGGCAAGCACGATCCATAGCACGGGCGGCTCCCTCTGGATCCACTCCCCGTGCAAAACGATACGACGAATCTGTATCAATGCCATTTCCGCGCGCAGCCCTTCTTACAGCTCCCGGAGCAAAGTAGGCCGACTCAATAAATAGATCTTGAGTTGATTCCGAAACTCCTGAGTTTTGCCCTCCGACCACGCCAGCAAGAGCGACAGCTTTTTCACCGTCACGAATTGTAAGCTCGCCGTTTTTAAGAGTCAGCTCGGTCCCATCAAGAGTTTTAAATTTTTCTCCAGGCGCCGCTTTCGCAACTTGTATTTTTCGTCCCTTAATATAAGCGACATCAAAAGCGTGAAGTGGCTGCCCCAGTTCAAACATAACGAAGTTCGTGACATCAACCACGTTGTTAATAGAATTAAGACCCACGCTCTCGAGACGCTGCTTTAACCAATCTGGCGATGGCCCTACTTTGACACCTTTGATATAGCGTCCGCAATAACGGGGACAAAGAGTTGAAACATCGACTTGCAACTGAATTTCTTTTTTTGTCGACGACTCTGATTTTGCAAATTCAACGTTAGGAATTTTTACAGGCAACGAATAAAGAGTTGCCACTTCGCGAGCTAAACCCAAATGAGACAGGCAGTCAGAACGATTGGGCGTCACTTTAAGCTCGAAAACAACATCATCATAACCAGCATATTCTGCAAAAGGTTTTCCGATGGGAGCTTTTGAATCAAGAATTGCGATCCCTTCGCCGTCTTGAGAAATTCCAAGTTCCTTATAAGAGCAAAGCATTCCGCCCGACTCAACTCCACGAATCGCCGAATGCTTAATTGCAAAATCACCCGGAAGAACGGCGCCTGGTAATGCCACGATGACTCTATCGTCGGCTGTATGATTTTTAGCTCCGCAAACGATTTGATGAACGACACCTTCGCCTGTTGAAACCGAACAAACTGTCAGCTTGTCGGCATTTGGATGAACATCTTTTTTTAAAATCACACCAATCACAACGTTTTTATAAATCTCACGTTTGTTCTCGATACCCTCAACTTCGATTCCTGCGGCCGTCAACTTTGCAGCCAAACCATCAGGCTTTGCCATTAAAGATGAAATATCGACGTATTCACCCAGCCACTTTAAAGAAATTTTCATGAGTCACCTATTCTCTCAATCAACGAGCACTTCAAAATCATTCTTATTTTGCAAACTGTCTCAAAAATCGTAGGTCGTTTTCAGGAAAAAGACGAATATCTTCGATTCCGTATTTGATGATTCCCATTCTTTCAATGCCAAATCCAAAGGCAAATCCCTGCCACTCCGGATATCGAATTCCTGAGCCAGTCAAAACACGCGGATGAATCAACCCGCATCCGCCGATCTCGACCCAGCCGGTACTCTTACACATGGAGCAACCTTTGCCCTTACAAATCGGGCACTGACAATCAACCTCAGCACTCGGTTCAGTAAAGGGAAAGAAGCTCGGGCGAAAACGAGTTTTCAATTCCGATCCGAAGAAGTCGCGAACAAAAAACGAAATCGTGCCTTTTAGATCGGCCATCGAAACTTTTTTATCAACACAGATCCCCTCGATTTGATGGAAGTTCGGCAAATGCGAGATATCGCTGTCACATCGAAACACGGCACCCGTTCCGACGATTCGAATCGGCGGTTTTTCAGCTTCGTAAGTATGAATTTGTATTGGTGACGTATGAGTTCTGAGAACATGCTTCTCGTCGATAAAGAAAGTATCTTGCATATCCCGAGCTGGATGGTCTGCAGGAATATTTAAAGCTTCGAAGTTATAACGATCGAGTTCTATAAGAGGCCCTGTTCGCACGCTGTAACCCAGGCGAGACATGATATCAAAAATCTCGTTTGTTACCACGCTCACTGGATGCAGACTTCCCAAAGGAGGGGCACTTGCAGTGAGTGTGAGATCAAGAACTTCAGAATTCATTTTAGAATCGAGTTCCGATTTTTTTAGCTCCGCTTCTATTTCTTCGTAGGCTTTTTCCAAAGCAGCCTTCACTTCGTTAACAAGTTTTCCAAAAAGAGGTTTCTCCTCTTTTGGCAGTTTTGCCATTTCCTTCATGACTTCAGTGAGTTTGCCTTGTTTTCCCAAAAACAAAACTTTTTGATCGTAGAGATTTTGCGAGGTTTGAGCTTCCGAAAATGTCTTCAGAGCTTCTGCTTGGATG
>JBFWYS010000141.1:0-8268 GCA_050186175.1 Pseudobdellovibrionaceae bacterium | reverse complement strand
TTTCAAGCTCAACCAACTCGTCTGTGCAATAGCGTTCTGCATTTGTAAGTGTTTGTTTACGCATATAGTGTTTGGGAACTTTATCTTTATGCGTGTGCGTGACTTCGATGTAGTAACCGAAAACTTGGTTGTAACGGATTTTCAGACTTGAGATTCCAGTTTTTTCCTTTTCTCGATTTTCCATTTCCTGCAACAGACTTTGAGAGTCCGTTGCAAGACGAACGTATTCATCAAGCTCAGTGGATACACCCTGGCGAATCACGTAACCTTGTCGAGATGTGAGCGGCAATTCATCTAGAAGAGTGCGATCGATTAATTCGGAAAGGCCGAGAAGATTATGCTGTTCTTCATCACTCCACTGAGCAAACGGAGTTCTTTGCAGAACCTGATGACCAGCTCGCAGACTTGCAGCAACGGATTGAAGATCACGTGGCGAAACCGACGGATTTGAAATTCGTCCGAGCCTTCTTTCGATGTCACCAAAGCTTGAGAGAACGTCACGAAGACCTTTTAACGAAGCCAAATCCTCAGTCCAATATTGAATTTGCTTTTGTCGTTCAGCCAAAGCTTTCTTATCGCGAAGAGGAAAACTCATCCAGTGACGAAGAAGTCGCGCGCCGGGAGAAGTTCGCGTTTTATCAATCGCTCGAAACAAACTCCCCTCTTTTTCACCTTTAAAAGTTTCAAAAATTTCCAAGTGACGAATGACTGTTGGAGAAAGCTCAAGATATCCAACTTTTTCTCGCTCTTCGAAAGACCGAAAAGTTGAAAGCACCGAAGATCCCGCAAGTTTCGTGGCATATCCTAAAAGACGGCGACAAGCGATGGGTAAACTCTCTTCACCAGAAAAATCGCCGCACTCACTGCGAATCTGTGCGAAACCATCCCAAATCGGAAGTTGATGTTCAGGACTGACGACGATTTCGCTTGGAACTAATAAAGCACAAAGCGAGCGCAAATCAGGTTCAGTAATATTGTTGTAACAAAAAGCTTCACCTGTGCTTGAGTCTAAAAACGCAATTGTCCCCTTTTCAAAGCAAACCAGATAATTTCCACGAGTCGCTTCGAGAGTATCAGAATCATAAACCATTCCGGGACTCATAATTCGTGTCACCGCACGCTTGACAATTCCCTTGGCCATTTTTGGATCTTCGATTTGATCGCAGATCGCGACTTTGTATCCTGCCGCCAATAATTTATTGATCGGAGTCGCAATCGAGTGATGAGGCATTCCGCACATCGGAGTTTGATCTTCCGATTTTTTATTTCGCTGTGTGAGTGCAATTCCTAAAATCGGAGCTGCCTTAATGGCATCGTCAAAAAACATCTCAAAAAAATCACCCATACGAAAAAGCAAAATCTTATCCGGATGAGCCGACTTAATTTCCCAGTACTGTTTCATTAAAGGAGTCTGATTTTCACTCGCAGCCATGCTAATTTTCTCCTAAAAAATAAGGGGTACTCACAATAACTCAAGAATTCAAGTATACCGGTTAACCTGTATACCTGGATTCCCGAATTTGCCTAAAAACTGAGCGCGCAATAAAACTCTCCTACCCAAAAGGTACGGCCTACCCTTTGGATAAGCGGCGCATAAGATTAGTCTTGCTGTGGGTGCAGATATACGTGTTTGAAGCAACTTGGATCTGTCTCCTTTGAGCGTTTCGTTCAATCCCCAAAAGGTACGCCGTACCTTTTGGATGGGCGGCGCGTTAGTTTGGTCTTTTTTTTGATCTTGATTGGTGGCTAGGAAATCGAGAACGATCTGAAACATTTCTCGCGATGGCGAGTGCTCAACACCTGCAAAGGATCTAAATGATCTCCGTGAACAACTCATTCACAAAATGCATCGACCCCTCCACGGCTTATTCGAGTTCAGCTGGAACAAAGAGAACTTCGCTTCCGCAAACGAATGGGAATAAAGCTGCTCTGTCTTTTGTGGCAGGTATCACGTTCGCAAGCTCCCTGCAACCTTGTCCTGATTCCAATCTTAAAAATGCCGGTCTCGCTAATTTTGCAATTCGACCGTTCTCCATTTTTGGAACAACAAGATCTTGGCTCACTGACAACCCTTGCCCTGCACCCGAGTATACCGATGGCAAGAAATCACCAGAACCTTGTTTTACTAACATCGGAACCATTGTCTTTCCGAAAAGTGCGAGAGGCAAAAAGCTAAATCGACGACTTGAGATCGTGTGAACTTGACCTGTTTTAAAATCGTGGTATTGCAAATCGTAGATCGTTTGAGAATACACACCTGATGTGTCGTTTCCTTTAAACGCCCCGACAAGATTGATGATCGCATCCACAATCTTAAGCGGTTGAAGTACGTTGTCCATCACCACTTTAGAATTTTGGAAACCCGTTACTCGTTGGCTCGCGCGGAAACTTGCGCCCATAAATACAGAGCCCTCAGTTGCGAGCTTTGAATCTGCACCTAAAAGTTTAAACTGATTTAAACCTTTAAGCTGGCGGTACTCCTTAAGATCAACTTCTCGAAGATCCGATAGTTTTCCGTTGGTAACTGTACCCATAAAAAACTCATTCTCGAATTCATCGCCTTTAGCCATTAAAAGAGAAAACTGACCCTTCAGCTTTTCTTCTGAAGTCGGCAGAACAATATCAAGCGGGTACATCTCTTCGTCCTCGATCTTAACCGTGCGAACGCCTTCAGCGGTCGCATAGTAAACCCGGCTCTCACGAGACTCAACCGGCTTTGGATTCCATGGGTCGAACTTTGGTTTTTCCAAATCTGGAATATAACCACTGCTAATCCACATCGGAACAAAAGATTTTCCGTTTGAGTCATTGCTAGAATCTTTTAATGACATCCAATTGAACTTATCGTTGATCACATATCTCTTGTTATCAAAAATCATCACGTTCGCATTGTCGCCAGATTTTCCGGGAACCGCTTTTGGCTGCATCTTCAAATCAAAGAAGAGGAAGTGAATCTGCAAAGGTTCTTTTGGATCCGCAAGACGAACGCGGTAAATTAAAGTATAGCCCGGAGTTGCTCCAAAAAATTTACCTTTTTGGATTAACAACAGCTCACCCACTGGAACTTTCACAAGGGCATTTATGATCTGACGGATATTTGATTTTCCATCAAATTGATAAAAATTAAAACTAGTCCCTTCCGGAGAAGGACGCACTTGTACGAATTCAAATTGAGATTCGTATTCACCAAGCCCCGTTACAGAACGCACTGTTCCTGCCCCAACATTGATTTTGTCTTGCAATGTTGAGCGGATCAAAAAGTTGTCGCTCAGTGATTCTGAAACCGGAACGTAGAGATCAAATGCGAGTGGAACCTTGCGAATAACTCGCCCTGCGACCTTAACTTCTGCGACCAGAACCAAATCACTTCTCACACCACGATTGGCTAGACGCACTTGAGCCTTCCAAGTTTTAGATTCTCCTTCCCCCCATTTAGCAAACGAAACAGTTTGATTTCCAATAACTGCAAATTCAGAATCAACCGCCGAAAGCGCTACAGAAACATCTTCGCCTTCTTGCCAGAAATTCTTAAGAGCAATTGGCAAATCCAAATTCATCGAAACGCGGTCCCATGGGATTCTTACGACTTGTCTCGAAGCTGGAAAAATCGCGACTTGTGGTTGAACGGCTTCGCTTCGCGCAATATCCAAATTTCCGGAGAGCACGTACTTATCAGTTGCAAAATTAAATTCCTGAGGTCTCGCACCCAACATCAAACGCGGATAAATCTCATTACTTGGAACCCCTTGTGATAACAATCTTCCCGCAGCACCCACCACATACGGAGTCGCTTGCGAAGTTCCGTTAGCAATGTTGTAACCACGGCGATCTGTAAAAAGACGAGCGCGGAGCGCTCGTGGCCATGTGCTTAAAACATTCAAACCTGGAGCGGCGATATCGACGCCTGGACCGAAATTTGAAAAGTGAGTCATCTTTCCATCGGGGTCGTGAGAACCGGCGCAGATAACACCCTCAAAATCACAAGGCGATATCATAGCATCCGTCGAATCATTTCCTGCAGCCGCAACAACAATCACATTCTTCTTTGTTGCAAGCTCAATCATCTGACGAAGAAGTGGCGAATTCGCCTTTTGTCCCCAGCCCAATGAAATATTCATCACTTGAGCATTATTGCGAAGGGCATAAAGAACTCCGCGAGCCACGTTGTCAACTAAAGCGGAACCCCACTTTTTTCCTCTTTCATCTGGCAGCGGAATGTCTTGTGGAACGCCCTCTTTTAAACTTTCGGCACTTTGAGGCCGTACCGGAGCTTCCGGAGACGCCGTTAATACTTTTACAGGAAGAATTCGAATGTTTTTTGAAACTCCGCGAACTCCCTCTTTTCCAGTAGCCGCGATAATTCCGGCAACGTGAGTTCCGTGACCGTTCAAATCAAAGGCTTTATTATTTCCGCGAACACCTGTTGTTTTATCAGGTACACCTTCTGCCGTATTCCAACCGGCACAATCACGAACGTATCCGTTATTGTCGGCATCCAAGAATTCATACTTCTTTTTACAAGCTTCTTTTTCATCTTTGTTTTCGATCTTTTCGCATTTTCCAAATTCAAGATCTGCTTTACATTCGTCGAGATCAATTGCGATTGCATCCATCAGATCTGGATGTGTGTAATCAACTCCCGTATCAAGAACCGCCACGATCACTGGCTTGTCAGAGAGCTTTTCAACTCCAGCACGATCAATGCCGATATCTTCGCCTGACTTTCCCTTAACTTCTGTTGTAGATAAGTCGTCGATATCAATGCGAACCGACTGCCCTACATTTTTGAGAGCCCATTGATTTTTTGCGAGGGCCGCAACATCGGTCGATTTCACTTCAAATACAGTTTCGCGAGTTTCTACTCCAACTGATCCACCAGACGAACTCTGAATCCATCTTGTGATCGACTCAACTTTACTGTCAGCTGAAATTGTCCAGACTTCTGTTTGCGCAGAAAGGCTTGCACCCAACTCAATGAGGGCCTTTTGTTCGCCAGATAAAAACACCTTTTGCGATTTTGAAATCAGCTCTGGTCTTTTAACAGTTTTAAGCCACTCCACTCCCTTTTTAGAGAGAGGCGTCATAATAACTTCAGTCGCGGCCTGCGCCTGCGCAGTCATTGACACTACTGAAACATAAGTAAGGGATTTTAGAAAAAGCGTTTTCATCTTAGAACCCCTCTCCTAAATATCGAGCGTAAATCTCCTGTTGAGAGATCTTCGTTTGATCAGCAAAGTCTGCAAATACGCCGACACTTCCACCTTTACCGATGGTTCCAATCGTGCTTGAAACATAACTCTCTTCACGGAACGTCTTATCGTCTATCGATTCATCGCCCGTTCTAAAACCAGACACCCGAACCTGGAAGAAAAAGTTTTCCGCGCCTAAGTAATCCATCAAATTCTTAAGAGGAATATTTTCTTCGAGAACTTTAACGAGTTCGTTGAGCCACTCAACCCGTCCTTCACCATCCAATTTTTCGTACTTACGACGGAATGTTAGAACCTGAGATTGCCACTTCAACAGACAGTCATATGTTTTGCCGAAAGCGAGGTTGTCTGGAAATGTTCCAGGATTTTTATTTAATTTCTGAACCAGACATGCCTTTTCAAAAACTTCTTTACCGCCCATCAAGTTGACAAGGCCCGTGATCACGATCATGTCGGATTCGGTATACGCATCCTTACCGCCAAAATTGAAGCCCGGTTTTGCGCCTTTGTTACCCATAATGAACTTAACGAGCTTGTTCAATCCCTCGCTACGAACAATCCACGAAGAGCTGATCTCGTAAAACTGCAACTGCCTCATATCATTAAATACATTTCGATCGATAATAAAGGTATTGCCGCGAAGAGTTTTCGAAGCATCACCTTTCGTAGAGACCGTAGAAGATGTGATCTCTCCTCTAACAGGCAAAGTGTTGAGTCGATTTTCAATCTGATCAAGTACTGCAAGAACTCTTTCCTTAGACAAGACCCAACCCATCCACGCTGTTTTCGAGATTGTCACGGGTGCCGAATCTTTACCAGGAGTGACTTCATCTTCAGTCGTAATTGAGTATGTTTTTGAACTTCCCAAGAAACTCGCAGCTGGATCATCACCCGAATTCGTTGTTAAAACTCCAGGCTTGACCCACTCAAGTTTTGAGTAACCAATAACACCGTCAATAACGTCTGATAAGAATGAATAATAGTTACGTCCCGCACGCCGCAAGTAGCGGTGAGAAACTAAAGTTCTTTCGTGCTCCCGAGGATCCAAGTTTTGATCTGGAGGAATTGGCGGTTGAATTTTAACTCTGTGTTTTTCTTCGTACCAAGT
Organism: Pseudobdellovibrionaceae bacterium; assembly: GCA_050186175.1. GTDB lineage: Bacteria > Bdellovibrionota > Bdellovibrionia > Bdellovibrionales > Bdellovibrionaceae > JBFWYS01. The sequence continues at coordinate 1,950 of JBFWYS010000141.1, read as the reverse complement.
CCATCTCCAGAAAAGAAACTTTCCCTTTGTGACGTCAGACTTCATATCGTGGTCTAAAATAAACGGTTGGAAATTGTCTTCAACTGGAGAAGTGTCCTCCCTCATCAAAACAGCTTGGATCGCGCGAACCTGGTTTTTAAGCTCGTCGTCCGTCTCATATTTCTCAGGCATGTGATAAGCGCGAGTGACGGCTTGACCTTTTTTAAAGTCGCGACTGAGTGTCGCAATATTCATAAAAAAGTTGGCATCTAGTGAGGCCCCAATACTTCCCGTCTTAACAGACGAAATATACACTTTGATCTGCCCTTGGTCTCTCGAAAAGGTCACACGCCGGAACATAATGGCTTTAGTGTTCACTCCGAGGGAGAAGGAGTTTGAAAAAACAATATCGACACCCATTAAGGCTGTTACAGGAATCGTTAATGTTCCTTGAACACCAGCGGCTAGAGTGTCTGTAATGGAGAAGATTTCTCCTTCGGCCAACTCACCTAGAAATTTTTTATGAGCTTCTTTAAGCTTTTCGATTTCTTCTGGAGAATTATAGACAACACCTTCTGTGCCTAGAATTCCGCTCACTTGCTTCATAAATCCAGGGACCCAAAGTTTTTTCCATGACTCTTTATCTGCTGCGGAAATACTTAGAACAGGACGAACGTGAGTGTAGGACCGAATCGCTTGAACATTTCCTGAAATTGACGGAAGAATATTCTTAATTCCGTCAACTCCCAGAAAATATCCGGCCGTGGCACCCACAGAAACTTGATCCACTAACTGAACTTGTCCAGTCTCAGACCCGTAGTAAGTACCAGAAACTAAGTTTCGGCTGGCGTTGATATTCAAACTTCCGATAGGTCCACCCCAAGTTCCAATTCCTTGGTGATAAGGCTTTCCAGGATTTTTGATTACATGTTCAAAGAACTTTTTGATGTTCTCCTGCTGTCTCTGTATCGCGAGATCAGTGACGTCTTGAACAATCACTTTATCGCTCAAATATTTAAAAGCTTGGCCCAGAATATTTCCAAGCCCTTCAATCTTAAGCCATTTTAAAATTTCACTGCGCGTGATTGGCGAATCCGGATTTCCGAACGTAAATCGTGAGGCATAACCATCATATTTTTCACGCATCGCTCGGCCTGAAACAACTCCACCGACGGTGACCTGTGTATTCACTTCTAACTGGCGGATATTTGAATGGAGATCTTTAATAAGACCTGTTACCAAAACCAAACTGTTTCTTCTTGCAATGACCTTTTCTAAAATCAAGGCTTGAATATCAGTTGGATAGTGACTTTGAGCTACGATTCTCTTCCAGTCTTCGCGAGTGAGAAACGCTGTTTTTCTTAAGCTCCACTTCACGTCGTCAAGCGAAGTATCACCAAAAGCTCCCGCACTTTGATGATACATAACTAAGTGTTCAGATAAAATCGAAGCGGCTTGCCAACTAAAGATGTTAACGTTTTGAGTTTGCGGAATATCCACAAGCACAAATGGCACTACAAGACCCCGAAGAACACGCCGTCCTTTAACATGGGAGCCCGACATGCGACCCCAGTGATACGGAGAAACTTGAAGACCAGCATCTTCAAGAACGACATCGCCGATCACAATATAAGGACTCTTTTCAGGTCTTTCACGGAGCCATCCACGCGCTTTCCCATCCACACCCAGCGCAACTTCAATAGCGTCAATAAATTTATCGCGCAACTCAACAGACCCAAATTTAATTTTCAAATTTCTGTAGTAACGAGGACTTTGGGCACTGTATCCCAACGCTCGCATCAAAGCGGCTCGCATCAGAGCTGAGTGATGTTCAAGGCTCACTGTTAAACGAAAAAACTGCCCCGAAGAATCAGAAACTTGAGAGCGCAAAAGACCTTTTGTCGTGATAATAGTTCCGGTTGAGTTATCTGGAGTTCCATCAAAACGATCTACAAATTCTTCAAAATTGAG
>JBFWYS010000140.1:0-8286 GCA_050186175.1 Pseudobdellovibrionaceae bacterium | reverse complement strand
TATCTCGCAGCTCTGTTGGCAAACGGTCCGCAAGAATAGAAATGAAAATAATATTGTCGATCCCAAGGACAATTTCCATTAAAGAAAGCATCGCGAAACTGATCACTAAATCCCACATTGTATAACCCCCAGGAAAAATATCTTACCCAAGCATTCAGATGTTGGCGATTCTAAATTTTTGCGTTAATAACTTTTTCTGCGACTGGAGAACCCAAAATGGAACCTTTTAAAAATCTCTTAGGATACGAAGCAGCTAAAAAAATCGCAAAGGCTCTCAAAAAAGCTGAACCCTCATTCGATGAATCTCTATTTCTTTTAGAACTAGAGAAAAAGCTCGCTCCCCTTGAACTCAAAGATCGCATGCTCGAACTTACGGAGCGGCTGAAAAGAACTTTGCCAAAGAGTCAAAAAGAAAGTTTCGCAATTTTGGTTAATGCTCTTCAAAGTAATTCCAAAAACGAACACGGAATTTCAGGCTTTTTAGTGTGGCCTTTTACTCAGTTTGTTGCGGACGAAGGTTTGGCCCATTTTGAACTTTCAATGCAAACCTTAAAAGAAATGACTCAAGTTTTTACCGGCGAGTGGGCGATACGAGCCTTTCTTATCCACAACGAACAAAAAACTTTAAAACAGATGGCTGAATGGGCACAGGATGCAAATGAACACGTCAGAAGACTTGCTTCTGAAGGGAGTCGACCTCTGCTTCCATGGGGACAAAAACTTTATGCGATTGTCGAAGACCCTGAAAAAACATGGCCTATTTTAGAAAAATTAAAAAACGATTCTAGCCTTTACGTTCGAAAATCCGTGGCGAACCACCTTAACGATCACAGCAAAAATCACGGCGATTGGGTTATCGAAAAACTCAACTCTTGGAAAAGTTCGAAAAAGATCGAATCGGAAATCGACTGGATTATCCGTCACGCTACTCGCACCCTAGTAAAAAAAGGCCACAAAGGTGCCCTCTCTCTTCACGGAATAAAACGAACCAAGATAAAAATCTCCCAAGAAAAAATAAAAAAACAAAATATTAAATTAGGACAAGCTTTGGAGGTCGAAGTCTCTCTTAAAAACTTGTCCAAAGAGACCGCGACTGTGATTGTGGATCATGAAATTAGTTTTTTAAAAGCTAATAAAAAGCATAGTCCTAAAGTTTTTAAAGGCACTAAGAAAACCATCAAATCCAATGAAACAATAAAAATAGGTGGTCGAATTCCTCTAAAAGACGTAACCACTCGCAAATATCATTTCGGAAAACAGTTTTGGACACCTATAATCAACGGTAAAAAGGGCAAAGCCTTGGCCTTCTCTCTTAAAAAATAAGAGACCACGAAAAATTGTAAAAACTTTCGACAAAAAGAAGATTACTACAAAATCCAAGTCCTTCATGGACGAAGTTTTGATGTTATGTTAACGTGACCCCGAAATTTCAATCTGGAACCACAGGACTATGAGGTCACTATGAAGTCGTTAGTTATTGCTCTTTTCTCCTTTCTCACACTTCAGGCATCTGCTGAAGCTCAAAATTTTTCGATTACTTGTGAGGCCGCTTCAAGCCTCAGAAACAACTTTTCTGGAACTGTTTCTGCAGTAGTTGACGACAAAGGAAACGTAACAGCTGTCGGAAATTTTGTAACAAAGAAGCCCGGAAACACAAACCCAGATCAAACGATCAATGAATTAGATCTTGAAGGAACGGCTGCAATGGCTACTCTTCCTCCAGACTCTAATGGAAACATAGTTGAAACTCTTCAGTTTAAACTTAAAGGTGGCGGCATTTCTTATGCTACGATCATAGCTCAAGGAAACTTAATTTATCCGGGTTCTACGATCCGCTTCGGAATCACCAAGTACTGGGGCAATTGCAAAATCGAAAAAGGCGACGACTCTGGGGAAAAATAAGCTATTAACGCTCTAATTTAGAGCTGGGGTAGGTTTCACGTCACTTCAGCTAGCCTCCCCCTCTCTATTAACTCGCTCAAATCAATTTAGTTCATTCTAAACCTCCTTAAATTGGCCCTACATTTTTACAAATTTAAAGAATTTTCAGCGACTTCCGTGGTACTTCTGCTTACAACAACGCTTCACTTTTCTCTGAAAGGCTCCCTTTTGTGATTGAATCTTCTGAAACGCCTATGGCCTTTTCTGACCTTAATATCCAGGACGACTTAAAAACTCATCTTTCCACTCTTGGATTTACCCATCCGACACCTGTTCAGCAGGCAGTTATTCCACTTCTTTTAGGTGCTGAAAAAGACGTATTGGCATTAGCTCCAACTGGAACTGGAAAAACTCTCGCTTTTGGAATTCCTTTGATCGAGGGGTTGGTTGCAGGAGAAAAAACAAGAAATCCACGCGCTCTTATTTTGTGCCCTACACGTGAGCTTGCGACTCAAGTTTCAGAAGAGCTCCGCAAAGCGAGTTCATTTGCAAAGATCAGAATTGCGACTATTTATGGTGGATCTAGTTATCAACGACAAATCGAAGTTCTCCGCATGGGAATCGATGTGATTGTGGCGACTCCCGGTCGATTGATCGATTTGTTAAATCAAAGACTTCTGACTCTCAATGAAGTTCGCACCGTTATTCTCGATGAAGCTGATAAAATGGTTTCAATGGGTTTTAAAGAAGATCTTGAAACGATTCTTCAAGCTGCAACGAATGCCGATGCACCTTTCCGCACCTGGCTCTTTTCGGCGACTATGCACCCAGGTGTAAAATCAATCGCAAAATCTTACCTCAAAGAAGCTGACGAAGTGAATTTGACGACAGAAGAGCGTGTTTCTCAGCATACAACTCAGTACTACATTTCTTGTTTCGGAAAAGATCGTAGCGAAATCGCTCTTCGGATTGTCCAGGGTCAGGCTGATTTCTACGGAATTATCTTTTGCCAGACAAAACAAGAAGTGGATCATTTAGGACAAGCCTTTATTAAGAATGGTCTTTTAGCTGAAACTATTCACGGAGATCGCACTCAACTTGAACGTGAGCGCACATTAACTCGATTTAAAACTAAAAAAATAAAAATTTTGATTGCAACAGACGTTGCCGCTCGAGGAATTGACGTTCAAGACCTCACGCACGTCGTAAATTTATCTTTCCCGTTTGATTTTGAAACTTACATTCATCGCGTAGGACGAACTGGAAGAAATGGTAATGCAGGTACTGCGATTACTCTTATTTCCCCATCTGAAAGATCTTTGCTTTTCAGATTAGAAAAAAAGATCGGTGTTCAAATTGGCCAGATGCCCGCGCCAAGTCCGAAGCAGATGGCAAATTCAATGCTTTCTGCATTACAAGCAGATCTTATCAGTCATTTGGAAAGAGAAAAGCAGATGATCCGTGCGAAGGAAGTTTTAAACGACTTCCAATTCGACGAGAAAATTTTGTCTTTGCCAACTCAAGACCTTTTGGCCGCAATGATGTTAAAGTTCAACTCAAGCGTTTTCTTTTTTAAAGAACTTGAAACTCCACAAGCTCGCTCTGGTGGATTTGGTGGCGATCGTCGGGGCGGAGATCGCCGTGATGACCGTGGCGGAGGCCGCGGATACGGTGGGCGCGGTGGAAGTTGGTCTCGCGATCGCAGAGACGAATGGGATCGTGGCGGCAGCGATGATCGCCGAGAAGAGCGCGGCGATAGACGCGGCGGATTTGCAAGACGTGATCGGTTTGAACGCAGCGACCGAAGAGATGACGGGTTCCGCGGGGGCGACAGACGACGAAATGATTTTGGTGGCAGCGAAGAGAGACGCTCTTTTGGAGATCGTAGCGAACCTAGTGGTGAAGGCCGATTTGGTCGAAGCGATCGAAGCTTCCGCCCTTCTCGTGATTTCGACGGCGGAGCAAGACCGGCACCAAGAGCTGATTTTTCTGCAAATGAAGGAAGTCGCGAAGAAAGACCTGCAAGGGCACGAAACAATCGTTACCCGGCTCAAGCTGCATTAGAGGCAAAGGGTGAGCCTAAAAGCGTAAAATCGGGGATTACAAAGCATCGTAAAGGACCTCGCAAGGAAAGATCACCGCGCGATTAGTTTCTTTAACGCCTCGGTTTCTTACTTGAGGCGTCTTGAATTTCATTCTGAGCTTGTCTTTAATTATTTGGATGAGCTCTAGATCCAAGATCGTATTCTTTATTAATAATAAGCGACAGGAAGTTTCCGATCGGCAGTGTTTTCAAACACTAGCTGAATTTTTACGTTATGAAGTTGGGCTTCCTGGAACCAAAGTCGTATGCGCAGAAGGCGATTGCGGGGCTTGCACAGCACTCTTAGGAAGCTTCCATGATGCCGAAGGTGGAAAACTTAAATACAAATCGGTTAACACCTGCATTCTTCCTCTTTTTTCAATGGATGCATGTCACCTGATTACAGTCGAGGGTTTACGGAAGGGGCAAGAACTTCATCCAGTACAAAAAGCTATGGTGGACAACTTTGGGGCCCAATGTGGATATTGCACACCGGGTTTTATATGTTCAATGGCTGCGATGGTAGAAAACGCTGTTCTTAAAAGGAAAACGAAGATCTCCGAAAAGACGGCTCGCAATTATTTAACTGGAAATCTCTGCCGGTGCACAGGGTATCAGCCGATCTTGAAAGCTGCCGAATCTCTCGATCTTAAAACAATGGAGACTCTTCGAGATCGTTATCACAATGACGATCGAATTTCTGAAATGAAATCCTTGGCCTCCCAACCTGTGCACATCAAGGGATCCAACTTTGAACTTCATTTACCTGTCACAATCGAAGAGGCTGTCAAAATCAAAGGCCAAAACCAAAAAACAAAAATTATTGCAGGTTCTACCGACTCTGGAGTTTTAGTTAATAAAGGAAAAGAAGATTATATTTCAGTTCTTTCGTTAATGCATATTTCATCTCTCTATGAAATCAAAAAGGAGAGTGGTTATCTGCAAATCGGCGCAAGGGTCACGTTAAGTTCTTTATTAAATGTCGTGGAGACTGAAATTCCTGAGCTCGGAAAAATGCTCAATGTCTTTGCGTCACCACAAATTAAAAATCAAGCGACTCTTATTGGAAACATGATGAACGCATCTCCAATTGCCGACACAATTCCGTTTTTGATGGCAAACGATGCCGAAAAGGAGTTGCAAAGTATAAATGGAAAAAGATGGGTTCCAATTGCAGATATTTTTCAGGGTTACAAGAATCTAAAGGTAAATGCCGATGAAATTGCGACTTCCATTCGAATTCGCATCCCTAGTAAAAATACTTTTGTACGACTTTTTAAGGTCGCTCGCAGAAAAGATTTAGATATTTCAGCAATCACTTTTGCGGCGGAAGTTGAAGTGAACGGAAATAAAATTGAGAAAGCGCGCGTCGCACTAGGAGGAGTCGGCCCTACTCCACTTCGTATGAAAGAAATCGAAAAGAAATTAAATGGCGCTGAAATTGAAAAATCGGTTTTTGAAAATGTGAGCGCCGACCTTCTAAATCTCATAAAACCTCTTTCTGATGTTCGTGGAAGCGACGATTATCGATTACAGCTCTGTCAGAATTTATTTTTAAAATTTTACAATGAACTTTCTCAGGGACAGACTCCATGAGTTCCATTGAAACAAAAACACCGCATGATTCCGCAGTTTCTCATGTTACCGGAGAAAGTGTTTTTGTTGATGACCGACCCGCCGTGCATGGCGAGGTTCTTATTCGGGTTATTGGAAGTCCCATTGCAGCGGGTAAACTTAAAAAAATAGATTCTACTAAAGCATTAAAGATCCCCGGGGTTGTGGCCGTCTATGATCAACGTGATTTTCCAAATAATAGATGGGGAACCATTGTTCGTGATCAACCTATTTTGGTAGAAAATGAAATTGGTTATGCTGATGAGCCTATTTGCATAATTGTTGGCGAAACAAGGGAAGCTCTTCGAGCCGCGAAAAATGCTTTAGTCATAGAGGTCGATGAAGCCAAACCCGTTTTAGCTATCGAAAAAGCCATCGATAAAAAAATGTTTTTGTATCAATCGAAAGGTCTTTCCAGAGGAAATGCAGCTGAAGCGCTAGCCAAATCCCCTCATAAAATTTCAGGACATTTTGATATCGGTGGACAAGAACATTTTTATCTGGAATCGCAAGCCGCTATAGCATATCCACTTGAAAATGATCAAATCGAAATCCATTCTTCCTCTCAGCATCCGACTGAGGTTCAACACGTCTGTGCTGAAGCTCTAAATTTAAAACATCACCAGGTGACTTGTATCGTCAAAAGAATGGGGGGCGGTTTTGGTGGCAAAGAAAGCCAGGCCTCCCCGTTTGCTGCAATGGCTGCACTCGTCGCTCATAAATTAAAACGCCCGGCGCGTTTGGCGCTCGACAAAGACGATGACATGAAGATGACTGGCAAAAGACACCCGTTTAAAAACTTTTACGAAATTGGTTTTGATAATAGCGGGAGAGTATTGGCAGCTAAGCTTCAATTTTATTCAAATGGTGGGGCTTATACAGATCTCTCACCGTCAGTGCTTGAAAGAGCTGTGTTTCATTCTGATGGTTGTTATTTTATTGAAAACATCGAAGTGAGAGCGGCCGTTTGCAAAACCAATACACATTCTAATACGGCCTTCCGAGGCTTTGGAGGTCCCCAAGGCAATATGACTATGGAAATGGCTCTCGAAGAAATCGCCATTTTTCTGAAAAAAGATCCCATGGAGATTCGTAAAATCAATCTTTACGGTAAAGATTCAAAAAATATAACTCACTATGGACAAAAAGTAGAGTTCAACACTTTGCCAGATCTATTTGATAAAATTTACGAAAGCTCCGACTACAAAAACAGGCGCCAAGAGCTGGAGAGTTGGAATCAGAAACATAACGGAACCTTGCGAGGACTTTCAGTTAGTGGTTGCAAGTTCGGAATCGCTTTTAACACTCGCTTTTTAAATCAGGCCAATGCCTTGGTAAATGTTCATAGAGATGGAACCATCCAGGTTTCGACTGGCGCAACTGAGATGGGCCAAGGTGTAAATACTAAAATCGGTCAGCTCGTGGCCAATACATTTGGAATTCCTGTTTCTTATGTTCAAATGATGGCGACCTCCACCGAGAAAAATCACAATACATCGGCCACTGCGGCTTCTAGCGGGACAGATCTTAATGGTGCAGCCGCACTTGTTGCCTGTAATAAGATAAAAAACAGGCTGATTTGGGTCGCTTCCTATTTGGAAAAAAATCCAGTCCCTCCTGTTGATTTTCCTGAGCCCGAAACTACAATCGATTTTCGCTCTTACGAATTTGCCAAAGAAAAAATTACCAACAAAAAAACAGGCTTTTGTATTTCTTGGATTGACCTCCTCAATAAGACCTTTCATGGACGAATTTCCCTTGGGGACTATGGCTTTTTTAGAACCGAGGGCTTGGATTTTGACGACCAAACCAGAAAAGGGAATGCTTTTAAATATTTCACGTCGGGTGCCGCTGTAAGCGAAGTAGAAATTGATGAGTTCACGGGCGAGACTAAAGTTCGCCGCGTAGATTTATTAATGGATATTGGAAGACCCATCAATCCAGGAGTAGATATGGGTCAAGTGGTAGGCGGATTTGTGCAGGGCATGGGTTGGATGCTGACCGAAAGCCTTTGGCACAATGAAAAAGGTCAGCTCGTTTCACACTCCCCTACAACTTATAAGATTCCAAATATCCAGGACACTCCACGAATTTTTAATGCTGATTTTCTCTCAAATATTCGCGAGGGTGGAAGCGTTTTTAGTTCAAAAGCCGTAGGTGAGCCGCCCCTGCTCTTAGGCACAAGTGTTCTACTAGCCGTTAAAAATGCTCTCTCTTATAGAACCTCAAAGATTCCACCATTACGATGTCCAGCGACCCCTGAAGAAATTCTCATGCGATTGACTAAGTGCCGCCAAAAGGAATTGCAATAATGAACTTTGAAAACTTTTTGGTGCACTTTCAAAAAGTCAGAGCCGCAAGGACTTCTTTTGTTGTCGTGACACTCGCTCAAAGTGTCGGAAGCATTCCACAAGAGTTAGGTGCAAGGATGATCGTCACTAATGAAGGGCTTTTCTACGGAACCGTGGGTGGCGGAGCTGTAGAAAAACATGCAATCGATCAAGCGCAGAATTTTCTAAAGGAAAAAAAGATTCTGAGTCATTTTGTGCAATGGAATTTGCAAAAAGACTTGGGAATGAGCTGTGGCGGAGTTGCAGGATTTCTCTTTGAGATGCATTTCCCCGAAAGCCCGTGGCAGATCGCTGTTTTCGGAGCGGGTCACGTTGTTCAAGAGTTAATTCCAATCCTCCTAAAATTGGAGTGCGACC
>JBFWYS010000139.1:0-8332 GCA_050186175.1 Pseudobdellovibrionaceae bacterium | reverse complement strand
CTGTCATCGTCACTTTGATATTTCAGATAGGATTGGATCTATATGTGAGTCATTCAATGAAACCAGGACACCTGGTTTCATTGCGGGTCTCGGCTTGTGCATGCTTGGATCCCAAAAACGAGAATAAATTTTTACCTTAAAAGGTCTCCAACTAGCTGACGTTATGGCACTTGAACATCTTTCATATAAAACCTTGGCACCATAGGAGCATTGTTTCGCATTGCTGCTGGTCAACTCCTCCGCGTTTTAATGATCGCATTTTGATTTTAAGCATTCCTTTGTTGATCGATCAATTGCGGTGCGATAGTTTTCGGTAATGATTAAGTTAAGGCGCGCTGTTGCATTTGATGCGGCGGCAATTCAGGAAGTACACAAAGATTCAATCCGCAATATTGCAAGTTCGTTCTATCCACCAGAAATTATCAGTGCTTGGTCTAACCATCTTGGAACTCAAGATACAATCCGCAAACATCAGATGGCTATAGATGCTGGCACTGAGGTTGTTATAGTTGCGGAATTTGAAGATAAAATCGTTGGATTTGGGACCATGGTTCCTCAAACTGGCGAACTTCGTGCAGTTTATGTTAGCTCATCAGCTAAGCGACAAGGCATTGCCACTCAAATTCTTTCGAGCCTCGAAAATTTGGCTAGAGGCTTCGGCCTCTCCGAGCTTCACATGGATGCGTCTATTTCCGCTGAAGCATTTTATAAAGCACGCGGCTTTGTCGAATTAGAAAGAAAAAAGCATAAACTAAGCTCTGGCGCAGAAATGGATTGCGTGGTGATGAAGAAGCGGCTTGATGGGTGAATTAAACCACTTGTTTGATGACCATCATGTGATGACTAATACACAGACTTACAGGAAATTACGCCAGCGGATTTGCAAGAGACCTAATATTAAATCTTGGCCAATCTATCATGTTTACAATTCTTGAGAACTGGATTTCGGAACGCGAGCCCAGCGAATTGAAATGCACCTGCTCTTGAATGAGGCCCAAAAAATGCAAAAGCGAACCCCGCTTTCGCAAGATTCGCTCAGGATGGATCCTCCAATCGCTGAAAGGAGGAGAGCCATGCGTAAAAACCAGTATTTACGTATTCGGCGGATTTTAGAGATAACTAAAACTTTTTTGATCATTGTTTTAATTCTGATCAAAATTTTTTTCTGGGTTCGGTAGTTTCCGAATGACCTAATTTCAGCCAACGGATATTGATCCCATCCAAAGTCGGTGTTTTCTGGATAGGACCGGTGGGATAAAAAGTTATTGGAAATCCAAACAAAGCGGTCTTGCGAAAGCGCTTTAGATGCCCTCCGGGATATGCTCGGGCACTTTTTGCGCAAAACATTCTAGGCAAAAAATATCGGTCAGACGATCGCAGATAACTCCTAAAAACTGGCGTCAACTCTGCATACAAGAATGGCCATTATTTCCTACAGTCATTTGATGAAATATTAATGCAAACGCAGACCTCGACATCTTCTTAAAGCTGAATCCCGATCTGCCGCTGGCACATCGGGATTTGGATCTGAGGATGAGGTCTCTTGGGGTTCGTTAACTACACTCGAATTATTTCATTCGGGAGTATTCTTCAATTTGGGATCGGCGAATCAAGTTCTTGTTCACGAGAGTTTCGATCGCAGTCGAAACATTTCGTCCAAGAAGTTTAACTTGCAAAGTATAAAGCTTCACAAAGCGAACTCCGTTGGATTCAATTTCTGTGATCTTATAGCTGTCGCCGGATTTTTTAACGAATATTTGGACCTGGGCCGTTTGGTCATCGATGGCAGTGTGCTCAGGCAGCAACTGAACTCTAACTCTTGAAATATCCCCTTCGCTTTTAACCCAAAGGATTTTTGAGGTGATTGGCGAGTTGATAATCTTCGCAGCTTCTTCGTCGCTTAAAAACATTTGAGCTAGGATTGAATTTACTTTGCCATTACGAATAACTGTTGGGAGTTGAGTCATCGAGCGAATTGCATTTACGTAATAAGCGCGAACAGCGCCGTAGATTTGTGTCTTTTCATGACTTGTTCGAGCATCGAAAAACTGCATCGAGTTTTGAGCCCAAGCTGCAGAATCAAGGAGAGTGTCGAACTTGTCAGAAGCATCTCTAGATTTTTTAGACGGATTAAGTGTCTTTTGGACGAAGTCTTGGGCTTCTTCGCTGGAGATCCCGGATGCCAAGCCAGAATTTGTAAAAGTGAGAGACAACAAAACGGATAAAACGACAGATGAAAGCTTCATCGGAAACGCTCCTTAAAAGATGTGTATGAAGGCGGAATACAAGAACCCTGCCAGCTAAACAAAAGAAATAGAGCGCTTTTAAGACAAAAAGGATGTCATTTACTTAGACACCGTTGCAATAAATGCAAACTCGATTCGGTTTTTATTCGAGGCCGAATTTACGACTATGAGTCTCGTTGAGTCCAGAGCGATCTAGAAGTGTTAGGAAATCGATACATTTAAATTCGACATCGTATGCGGGTTCTCCGCATATCACTGCGCCTGCTTTTAGGTACCCTTTAAATAGAGACGGGATTGCGGCTTCGGCTTCTGTTGTTTCTTCGGCCGTCAAAGGTCTTTTAAATTCGTGGATCCAAGCATCGATTGCCGGCATTTTATAGGCACGAGTAGGTGGGCACCAGTGGATATCTGAAATATGACCTTTTTCACGAAAGTAAGTATAAAGCAGTGCTGAAACTCGAGGGCTTTCGGTTTTTACAGAGCCACAGCCGAAGAAGAACTGTGCACCGACAGCCTTCATGTACTCGGCAATGCCTTTCCAGAGAAGAGCGATCACAACACCTTTGCGGTATTCTTTGCGGATGCAAGCCCTGCCTAATTCAACTTTGACTCCCGGCTTGTCTAAAATCCGGTCGAGACGAAATTCCGTGGCAGAATAAAAGTGATCATTGAAAGCAGTGCTGTTCATTCTATAAGTACCGACGATGATATTCTTTTTCTTATCAATGATTGCAAGATGATCACAGACCGAATCGAATTCATCGACATCAATTGCAAACGGAGAGGGAGCATTGACGCCGATAAATTCTTCGTGGAAAACTTCGTAACGGAGGCGGAGGGCGTCGATCAATTCATGTTTTTCAGTAATAGTTTTTAAGACAAAAGATCCCACTTCAAATTGCAGTAATACTTTAGAGCGAAAGCGATGGATATTGTTAGAGCGAATTTTTACGAGGTTCGATACTTGTGTTGGTAGGCTTTTTACTTTTGCATTCATTCTTGCCAGCATTCAATCCCCCTTTTTGGTCCTTTTAAGACCTTTGCCTTGTATAAATAGGCTACCTAACTTCGTGTCACGATCGTGTCAGGTTTTATTTAGCTCTTGGTCTCGTTGGGATTAAACTCCAAACCCAGTAAAATAAATCATGGGTAAAAATGAGATTCAAACGAACTGCCGTCACTTTAATGGTTATAAACCTTGTGGAAAAGCACAAAATTGCAATTCACTTTGTGGTCATTTTGATGAGATTCAAAATTCACTTTTGATTGTTCACTTGGGAGCCCTAGGGGCCGTGATTCGCAGTACGGCTTTGCTTGCGCCTATAAAAAGAAAATTTCCGAAGTCTAAAATTACTTGGGTGACCGATGCTCCTGCACATCACTTGCTGAAGGATCATCCATTGATTGACAAAGTTCTTACAACTTCAATGGAAGATATGTTGTCGCTTTCGTGTTATGAATTCGAAGCTGCATTTGTAATTGACAAAGGCGCAAAAGCAGTAGGAGTTCTCAAGCAAACTCGAGCCGATTTGATGTATGGCTTTCAAATCAACGTGAAAACACAAAGCGTGGAGCCGGCAACTGAAGCTGCTCGCGAGTTATGGACTCTCGGCCTTGATAATCACAAAAAATTCTTCGTGAATAAAAAAACTGAACTTCAATTGATCCATGAAGCTTTAGAGTTGGGTCCTTATTTTAGGGACGACTATTACGTTCCTTTAACTGCAAAAGAGCAAAAAGAAGTTCAGGCTCGCAGAAAAGGGTGGTTAAGATCCGACAAAATTATTCTAGGAATTAACACGGGCTGTGCAAACGTGATTCCTTACAAAAAACTCTCAATTGATTTTCACCGAGAGTTGATCCAGGACCTTGCTCGCACTGGAAAATATCAGATCGTACTTTTGGGCGGCCCCGAAGACAAAGTTCGCAACGAAAAAATCGCTTACGGCTTGCCCGTTATCCAATCAGCGACGAATCAGGGGCTACGCGACGGACTCATTTCAGTAGATGCTTGTGATTTAATTTTGACAGGCGACAGTCTCGGAATGCACATGGCAATCGCTCGAAAAAAATGGGTGGTTGCATGGTTTGGACCGACGTGTGATCACGAAATTGAATTGTTTGATCGCGGAGTGGCAATTAAAAGCCAAGCGCCTTGCTCTCCGTGTTGGAAGAGAAGTTGCTCAAAAACGACAATGTGCTACGATCTAGTTGCTAAAGAAGAAATCTACCAAGCCCTGACAAGGGGAGAAAATTGGCATCGGTCGCAGTCAGAAAACACCTTATTTTCCAAACCGCTTTCATTGGCGACCTGCTATTAGCAATCCCGCTCATGAAACACATCCAGCATCTGTGGCCCGAAGATGAGCTGCATTTGATCTGCAGAAAAGGCTTCGGCGACTTCTTTTTAAAAACGAATCTTGTCGACCAGGTTTTTGAGTTGGATAAAAAGTCGAAAATAAATACTCAACAAGTGCTCGGAAAAATGGAGAAGATTCGCTACGAAAATCTTTTTTGCCCTCATCAATCGGTGCGTACGGCTTTGCTGACACGAAAGATCAACGCCAAAAATAAAATTTCATTTCATGAAAAATGGAATTCCGTTTTTTTTCAAAAACGTGTTGGCAGACAAAAACATTTGCCAGATGCTCTTCGTCAACTCAGCTTATTGATTCCGCTCGACATGGATTTAAGCGAGGATTTCGCCAATTACGTCGGCGAACGAAGACTCCCACAGATTTCATTGCCAGAACCGGGGACGAGTAACAAAGACGCGCATGTACCAGAGTGGGCAAGCATGGGACTGCGTAATCACTTTTTGCAAAATGCCCAGGTCTTCGATGAACTCAAAAATAAATTTGGAATTCAACCCGGTCCTTATGCAGTGATCGCTCCTGGAAGTGTTTGGGAAACCAAAAGATGGACTGTCGAAGGATTTGCTGCGGTAACTGAAGAAACAGTTAAAAGAGGAATTCATGTTTTACTTGTGGGTACTCAAGGTGAAAGGAGTATCTGTGAACAAGTCGCAAAGAAAATTCCTAATACGACCGTTCTCGCAGGAAAAACAAGTCTCTACGAAACAACTCACCTTATAGCGCACGCTTCTTTTGTTCTGAGCAATGACTCGGGTGCCATGCATATGGCCTCTGTAGCGGAAACTCCGACGGTCGCTGTCTTTGGCCCCACAGTTTTGCCTCTTGGATATCGTCCTTGGCAGAATCACGCTATTGTTGTTGAACGAGAAAATCTTTCGTGTCGTCCCTGCGGCAAGCACGGGCACCATAAATGCCCGATTGGCACACACATCTGCATGAAGTCAGTTTTACCTCAGGCGGTGTTGGAAGCGATTGATTCGTTGAAAAGGTGAAATGGTACCTTTTCAACAAAGGATGTCGCGAAGCAGAGAGGACTCACTCGTTGTCCGCAATAAAATCCTTAACATTAATCCCATACTTCTTAATCTTTCGAAGCAATGTGTTTTTAGGAATGTTTGCCTGAGCTACAGTCTGATTAATTCTTCCGTTATTTGCCTTAAGCGCATTGATCACAAATTGCTTTTCGCTTTGTTCTCTAAAAATGTCAAAATCAAGTGGGCCTGAATAATCGGTGCTTGTCTTCTTCACAGCCGGCGCTGAAGAGTTCTGGACATTTTCAGGCAAGCTTGAAATGGAGATCGAGTTTCCGTTCTCAACAATGAAAGATCTTTCAATTATGTTTTCAAGCTCACGAATATTTCCCGGCCATCGGTATTGCTTCAATGCCTGAAGAGCCAAAGAATCAATTCCTTGAATTTTTGAAGAGTGATTTTTGCCCAGTTTTTTGATGAAGTGCTGAATCAATGCTGGGATATCATCTGTTCTCTCGCGAAGAGGAGGAAGGAAGATCGGCATGACGTTCAAACGGTAGAAAAGATCTTCTCGGTATGTTGAGTCTTCGATCATCTTCTCCAAGTTTCTATTTGTTGCCGCGATAATGCGTGTGTTGGTTTTAACTTCGCGGTTACCGCCCACAGGCATAAACTTTTTTTCCTGAAGAACACGCAGGAGTTTAACTTGCATCTCGGGTTTCAACTCTCCAATTTCGTCTAAGAAAAGAGTTCCATTGTTTGCCAGCTGAAATTTCCCGATCTTTCTCTCGTGGGCGCCCGTGAAAGCTCCTTTTTCATGTCCAAACAATTCGCTTTCCATTAAGTTTTCTGGAATTGCTCCGCAGTTAATGGCAACAAAGGCTCCCTTTTTGCGAGGGGAGTTAAAGTGAATCGCGCGTGCGACCAACTCTTTACCTGTTCCGTTTTCTCCACGGATTAAAACGGTGGTGTCGACTTTGCAAAGCTTGTAGATCAAATCAAAAACTTCACGCATTTTTTTTGAGCTGCCGACAAATTCAGAATCGATGTCATCGTCAAAAATTGGATTTGAGAGAGCCAAATCAGAAACCATGTCGCGGGCCTCAATCGCCGTTTTCACGATGTCAGCAAGGCGCTCGGCCTTAACTGGTTTTTCAACGTAGTCGTAAGCTCCATCCTTAATAGCTGCAACAGCATCTTGTAAGTTCGAATGTGCAGTCATCAAAACTACAAAAGTGCGCGGATCATGTTCTTTGATCGCGCTCAAGGCATCAAGACCATTCATCTCAGGCATTCGCACATCCATGAGAACCAAATCGAAATCTTCTTTCTGAATTTTTTCGAACGCTTCTTTACCGTTACTCGCTTCATGAATTTCAAAGCCGATCCCCGGCAAGACATTGGCAAGAATCGAGCTTACGGATTTTCTGAGTTCCGCTTCGTCATCAACAATCAGAGTTTTCAATTTGTCTTGAGATTCGCTCATGTGGCACTTCCTTCTTCATTTTCATTTGATTCTAGAGGCAGTTTAACAGTTACAGTTGTTCCCTTTTGAACTTTACTTTCGATGGCAACCGAGCCTCCATGAAGCTCGATAAAATATTTAACAAGATACAGCCCAAGTCCAGTCCCTTTTGTCTTTAAATCTTGTCCTTTGCCACGCACAAATTTGCGCCAAACATTTTGCAATTCGTCTGGGCCGATTCCCTCCCCAGTATCGCTCACTTTCAACTCAATATCCGTATCAGTCTCCTGCGTCGTAATTTTAATAGAACCTTTAGCTGGCGTGTATTTGATCGCGTTTTCAATAATGTTAAGGATCACTTCCTTGATCAGCGTGATATCAAACTCAATTGAAAAGAGCGGTTCGAGGGATTTTTCAATCGAAATCTCCTTTTCGTCAGCCAAAGGAGCGACCTGTAACAAAACCTCCTCGACTAATTCGTTAATATCCGAAACTTCCTTGTGGATTTTAAAATCTCGCGACTCGACCCGTAGAACTTTAAGGATGGACTGAATATAACGATGCAGCTCATCACTTGAGTTGCGAATCGATAAAAGGTCGTCAGAAAGTTCAGTGGGCGGAGCTTGGGTATTGATGCGATCAATTGCACCCTGAATTTTTGCAATCGGCGTTTTGAGATCGTGAGAAATAAGGCTCACGAAGTTGTTTTTCAACTGTTCAAGTTCCTGAAGGGCAGTTCGTTCTTGTTGCAACTGCCAGGTCCGCTTTTCCATTTTTGTCGCTTGGTAGCCGACAAAAACAACCCAAACAAACACCAAGGTGACAATGGGTGAAAGCACTGGAACCCAAATGTACGCCGAGTCAAAAATCCATGCGGACAAGGCTGAAACCAGAAGAGCGAACCAAAGCATCAAGAACAGAGCGACCGACTGAGGGTAAGTGGAGATGATACTTACAGCCAAAAGCATAACAAGAAACAGTCCGAACCAATATCCTAATTGGGGTAGTCTTTTGATCCACCGGTCTTGAACGAGATTGTCGACGACATTCGCAAGAAGTTCGGCCCGACTCATCGGTCCTACGGGAGTAATGACCGATGCTCCCGAGTTGAGTTCGGCGCCAATGATAACGATTTTGTCTTGCAGAGCTGTCGGCGAAATCTTATCCAACAAAAGTTCTGACAATCGATATTCCGGAAACAAACCCGGAGTCCCGCGAAAGTTAATGATCTGCGATTGCGTGAGAAAAACATTTCTTGTGCTTTCGGCACTATCG
>JBFWYS010000138.1:0-8392 GCA_050186175.1 Pseudobdellovibrionaceae bacterium | reverse complement strand
CAAAAACTCCTTCTCTCTCGATTGTGAGTAAAACTTTAGACTCTTCGAACGGAGTTCTCAGCTGAAACTCGGCCATTTCACCTGGTTCAAAATATTTTTTAGAAGGAATAAGATCTGCTCGGTCATGATCTTCGGTTCCGCCCCACCATCGATTGTCTGGATCCACAACCCAAACACCGGCGTTAGCTTTGACTTCCTTACTTTGCCCATCGACATGCGTAACCACACCGATCACGTCTCCAGCGACTGGAGAGACACCCTTACACGAGAGAATTCCATTCTTAGATGTTTTGCCCGAACAAAACTCGCTGATTTTTGTAACTTCTGTAAAGTCCTCATAAGAATAAAATCCACCGAGGAGTTTCTTACGGTGTGTGTAATAATCAGATTTATAAAGATCGATTTTAACTTGCGCGCCATCAACCGGCTGCTGTTTTAAATCCATTACAACAGCTTCAAAGTTGACCACCTTCTTTGTCGCATACCAGCCTTTGTGACGAATTCCCACAATGCGATCTGAAGGCCATAGAGGAACCACCCGACTCGCGACTTTGGTTTCGCCTGAAGGATCTTTATAGGCAGCTTCGATCCGCAAATTTTTGGGGGTTGAAGTCACTGGAAGATCTTTGATTTCCGCCGTTAGCGCGCCTGCCCCATCGAGCTTAGCAGACTGATTTCCTGAAATCGTTTTTTTCTCATCGATCGTGCTCTTAACACGATTGATTCCCAATGTAGGGGAGCCATTTAGGTATGCAAAGCCAGCATAATCTTCATCCGCAACGATCACTCCCCGATCCTCCGTTTGCCACTGAAGATTAATAGCCAAATCGGAGGCCGGTCCTCCAGCCAAATATTCTACGCCCACTGTGATCGGCACAGACGAAACGCGCACTGCGGGTTTATCAGGCCCCTGAACACGAGCTCTAAGAATTGGAATTCGAAATTGCTCAACCTGAAAACTTCCTGTGTGATAAGTGCGCTCACCGGATGTAAAAGAGATACTCCAAGAACCCATTCGAGCATTCTCAGGAATATCCCAAGTTAAATCCGCTATCCCGGCTTTAGCATTCCATTTAACGGGAACTTCAAACTCTTGCTCCCCTGAACTATGCACAAGTTTGATCGCCTTCGGCAAATCTGAATCTTTTAAAAGTTCAAATCCTTTTTGAGTTCCTACGCGCACTACGTGTCTCATGTGCACTTTTTCTCGAGGCTTAAAAAGACTTCGATCAAGAACTGTATGTGCGATTACATTTACTGAGTCCTGGCCATCGTAATAGCCCAGCTGAAACCGCCAGTTTTCAATTCCCTGGTCCCATGAACTGTGAGTGAAACTTCTGTCGTCACCTTTGGCAGCAACAAAATAAACACCCTGGCCATATGAAGAGTAACCTTCAAACAGCTCATTGCAAGATTTGGCCAAATTTTCTTCGAATTTTCCCGTAAGCGTAACAAGGCCTTTTGAATCTGTCTTTCCGCTCGCAATTGTTTTTCCATCACAGCTAAATGCAATCACTTGCGCGTCGGCAACCGGTGCAGTTGACTGCAAATCAGTCACCCATACCAGAGCTTGATCATGACTTCGTTTTGCATGGACCGCCATTTTTGTAACCAACGCAGCAGAGCGAATGAAAGTGCGGTTTTTGCCACCGTCAATTCCACCAAGAGTTTCACCAATTTTTTTGCTCTCCATCTCAACCACATAAAATCCGGGTTTGCTAAATGGAATTCCCACAACCTCAAATGCTTTAGCCCCAGCTGGTTTTTTTATGGAAATTTTTTTCACATCTAATTTATCCGAGCCTGAAAACAAAGAGTCCGCACTGACAGAATCCCGTGAAACTTTGGACAACCATCTCGGAATATCGATTGCCCTGCTTTCATCGAGTTTCATTACGTTTCCTGAGAGAGGAATCTTTTCGCCTCTAATAGAAGTCGCAATGGTCTCTTCGAGATTGCGAAGCGTAACCGGCAATGCGGCCTCAGGAGACATCTCGATAATTCCAAAGTCAGCTGCAAATTTAAGAAGTGCCGGAGCATCTGATGTTTTAAATTTAAGAGGGAATCTATTTAAGTTAATCGGCTTATCCCCGATATCATTTTTAAATCCCGCAGGTAAAACCACTTCGTACTGAGCCGACATCTCAAAAGGAGGCTTGAACTCAACAGAGTAAACGGTTGCCTTCTTACTTTTTGTTTCGCCGCCTGAGGGTTTTACTACTTTCCCACCTGGGCCCTTCAATTGAACCTTCATCGCCATTTCGTTTTCGACGGGTTCTGAAAACGTCACTGAAATAGATGCAATTGGCACACATGGTTTTTCAGGAGCTTCTCTTTCGCATGAAAATTGAACTTTAAATCCTTCTTTAATTTTAAATTCAGAAATTTGCCGACTTGGCGTTGCAGCGCCTGAGGCCGCAAGAGTTCCTTTATCCCAAACCAGAGACACCTCTCCCTTTTTTGGAAAAGCGCGCGCAGCCTGAATAACTAAAACTGGCTTTTTAATAACGAGCTTGCCTTTAATGATTTCCAGGTGCTGTCCAGCTCGATACCGATTTTTGCTTGCCTCACGAAGAAGTGGTTCTGCTACCGCTTGATCCATAATGCGCACTGGAATTTTATCGCCAATTCCTTTAACAACAAAGTGCGCTTTTGCTTTCACGCTTTCGAGTTGAGGAACCGCATCTAAGAATAATATAAAAACTTGGTCCTCTGAAATTCCGTCCCATTCGTTTGGTTGAGTCGCAACTATACTGGGTCCTCCGGTATCAAAATTAAAAATGGAAGCTGCGGCAAATGTATTTCCTTTTAAAGTTTTGATGTCTTTTAAAACAAAGCGACATTTCTCTCCTCCAACTAAAGGACTCTTAAAATCAAAAACCCAATTCCGTGTATCGATCCAACGACCACTTCCTTTTTTCACGCAATTCCCATCAAAAGGCATAGGGCCTCGAGGATCACCAAAGTTTACAATGTCCTCAGAAAACTCGGCTCGAACTTGATGCGGTTCTTTTGTGGTGCCCTGAGGAGAAAAGCTCAAAATCGTAGCTGGCCTTTGCGCAAAAACCAAACTGCTAAACAAAACTGTGAGTAAAAATGAAAAGCTCGTTTTCACAAAGACCTCTCTGAAAATGATCGCCCATTCAATACCAAACCAAGCCCCCTGCCTACCAAAAAGCCCGCCGTACCAAATGGTAGCAGCCGCGCGTTAGATGCGGCATTGCTACCATTTGGTACGGCGGGCTTTTTGCGACTTGATTGGGAATTTTGGGGGCAGGCTGCTTCGCTGAATTTATTAAGTTCTTTTGTAGTCGTCTTGGAAACGCTTTATGTCGTCTTCGCCGAAGTAGGTTCCTGTTTGCACCTCGATAAATTCGATCACCTCAAGGCCGGTGTTACGAATGCGATGCTTAGATTGAGGCGGAAATTCTATGAGAGTTCCGTATTGAACTAGAATGGTCTTTTCATTGAGAATAACCTCGCCTTTTCCACGAACGATAATCCAATGTTCAGCACGTTTTTCATGAGACTGATACGAAATTTGTGCTCCTGGCAAAACTTGAATTGATTTTAGTTTGTAATGAGGCTCATCTCTGAGAATTTTATATTCTCCCCAAGGGCGTTCCTCAAAAATATGCTGCTCAACAACCTTTTTGTTTTTCTGAATCATTTCATCAACAACCAAACGAACATCTTGGCTTTGACCCTTTTTTGATATCAAAAGTGCATCTTCGGTATCCACAACGATTAAATCTTCAACACCTAAAAGAGCATACGATTTTTCAGTAACAGGAAAAACTGAATTTCCCTTGCCATGAATTTCAGAAACTAAATTATTTGATTTTTTATCTTTAGCGCTGATCTCAGCAACAGCATCCCAGCTACCAACATCGCTCCAACCCAAATCTGCCGGAACACAGACCAGCTCATGGGATTTTAATTTTTCCATGATGCCATGATCCACAGAGATCTTCTCAAGCTTTTCATAAACCTCTTTGAGATTTGATCCATCAGCTTTGATTTGGGATACTTTTTTCCACAGCTCCGGCTGATGTTTTTCAAAGTGGCCAGCCATTGTTTTAACTTGGAAAACAAAAATTCCAGCATTCCAGTGAAAGCCACCATCGTTTAAAAACCGTTGAGCCGTTTTTACATCCGGCTTCTCGTGGAACTTTAGAACCGAATACGCGGCAAGCTCACCATTTTTTTCTAGAGCTTTTGTTTCAGTTTGAATGTAACCGAACCCTGTTGCTGGAAACGTAGGTTCAATTCCTATTGTGACCACTTTACCTTGTAAGGCAAACTTCTCGGCCATACGAATCACATTTACAAACGTCGATTCCTTTTCGATCAGCTGATCTGCAGGAAAAATTCCCACAACCTCATCACCCATAGATTGCTGCAGAAAACTATGGCAAAGCCATGCAACCGCTGGAGCGGTATTACGGGCCAGGGGCTCAAACAAAGAAGACTCTGTATCCAAAGAAAACTGGCGCAGTTTTTTTTGCGTTAGATCTTTTAAAGTGACAGTGGTTAAAACACGAGGAGTTCCGAGTTTTCCACAGCGACCTAACGTGAGCTCAAAAAGAGATTGATCCCAGAGATGACAAAATTGTTTCGGAAATTGAGTGCGAGACACTGGCCACAAGCGCGTACCACTTCCGCCGGAAATAATTACGGGAATCATTCTCTCTCCTTCATCAACCTTTGGTTGGTTCTCCCTCTTTAAACAGAGAATATAGCTATCATAGTTTAACCCCGAAAAAGAACCCCCACTTTGGACTCGGCGAGTCCAAGTCTTGTGACTTTTTGACCCCGTTTTAAGACGCAAATGTGTCCTATTGGCCCGTCCTTATTGTGGCGAATAAACGGAATTTACAGAGGGAAAAGACGAGGTCATAATAAAAAAGATTTCAAATTTTTCTAAGGATAAAACCATGGCCGGCATTCCTTTTATTGATTTAAAAACGCAGTACGAAGCTCTTAAGCCTTCGATTCAGGCAAGAATTAACAAAGTCCTCGATCACGGTCTTTTTGTCGGCGGTCCCGAAGTGACAGAGCTTGAAAAAGAACTTTCAAAATGGGTAGGCTGTAAACATACTCTTGCCTGCTCGAGCGGAACCGATGCTTTACAAGTTGCATTGATGGCTTATGGAATTGGTCCCGGCGATGAAGTGATCACGACGGCTTTTTCTTTTATAGCTACAGCTGAAGTGATTTTATTGGTCGGCGCAAAACCTATTTATGTCGACATTGATCCTGTTACTTACAACATCGACATTAAACAAATAGAAAAACGAATCACCTCAAAAACAAAGGCTGTTATGCCTGTGTCTCTTTATGGACAAATGCCTGACATGGATGAGTTAATGGCGCTCGCAAATAAACATAATCTGAAAGTGATCGAAGATGCCGCCCAAAGTTTTGGAGCCACCTACAAAGGGAAACAAAGCGGAAACATCGCCCATATTACGGGAACAAGTTTTTTTCCAGCGAAACCGCTTGGAGCTTACGGAGATGGGGGAGCGATCTTTACAAATGACGATAAATTAGCTTTAGAAATGCGACAGATTTTAAGTCACGGCCAAGAAACTCGATATCATCACGTTCGTCTCGGACTCAATGGTCGACTTGATACTCTTCAATGCGCAATTTTGCTTTCGAAACTAGAACGTTACGGATGGGAATTAAAAAAACGTCAGGAAATTGCTGAACGTTACACAAAGGCATTTAAATCAATCGCCGTTAAAGGATTCCAAATTCCCGAGGTGCTGCCAGAAAGAACATCGGTATGGGCTCAATACACTTTGGCGGTCCCAGACCGTTCCACCTTCCAAAAACGTCTCACAGAAATGGGCGTCCCGACTTCAGTCCACTATCCATGTATTATGCCGGATCAACCGGCTTATAAACATACATGTGGTCCTGAAACTGACTTGTCAAAATCACGTTGGGCAGCGGATCATGTAATTAGTCTTCCTATGTATCCTGATATGCCATCGTCCATCCAAGACGAAATCATTCAGAAAGTAACGAAGGCTTTATCTTAAGAGCGATCCTTCTCAAGGCCGCTCTTTGAGGAGCGGTCAATGTTGAAAGAAGTTCTTTCTAAAATTCAAAATAAATCCCATGTCGTCGGCGTGATCGGTCTCGGTTATGTAGGCCTTCCTCTTTCTCTTCGATTTTCAGAAGTCGGATATAAAGTTCTTGGTTTTGATATCGATCCGGAAAAGGAAACTAAAATAAAAAAAGGCGAAAGTTACATCGCCCATATTCCATCGGAAGATATTCAAAAGGCAAAAAAAAGTGGCTTCGATGCCACAACCGATTTTTCTCGCTTAAAGGACGTGGACTCGGTCATCATTTGTGTTCCTACTCCGCTCAACCAGTATCGCGAACCCGATTTGAGTTTTGTCATTAATACTGTCGAAGCCTCTCTTCCCCATTTACGAAAAGGACAAATCGTTTCTCTTGAATCGACGACTTATCCAGGAACAACAGAAGAAGAGTTGCGGCCTCGAATTGAAAAACGAGGATTTAAAATTGGTACTGATATCTTTTTAGTGTTCTCGCCAGAGCGAGAAGATCCAGGAAATGGAAAGTTTACAACAAAAACAATTCCAAAAGTTGTGGGAGGAACAACTCCAGCATGCCTCGACGCCGGGTCTGCACTCTACGGAGTCGCTATCGGCCAAATCGTACCCGTCAGCTCAACTCAAGCCGCCGAGATGACAAAACTCCTCGAGAATATTCATCGCGCTGTTAACATTGGTCTCGTAAATGAAATGAAAATCGTGGCCGACAGAATGGGACTCGACATCCATGAAATCATTCGCGCAGCTGCAACAAAACCGTTCGGTTTCACCGCCTACTATCCTGGCCCAGGTCTTGGCGGCCACTGTATTCCGATCGACCCTTTTTATCTGACTTGGAAAGCTCGCGAATATGGAATCAATACTCGCTTTATTGAACTCGCCGGAGAAATCAACCACTACATGCCACATTGGGTGGTGGGAAAAATTCAAGACGCACTCAACGAACGAAGTAAATCGATTAAGGGTTCTAAAATTTTAGTGTTAGGAATCGCCTACAAAAAAAACGTTGATGACATGCGAGAATCTCCGTCGGTAGAACTTATGAAGATGCTCTCAGAAAAAGGCGCAGAAATCGCCTATTCGGATTACATGGTTCCGAAGTTTCCAAAAATGCGAAACTACAAATTCGAGCTTGCGAGTATCAAGCTCACTCCGCAAAGCATTTCAAAGTTTGACTGCGTATTGCTGGCAACGAACCACGATAAATTTCCTTATGATATGATCGGGCAATCTGCGCAGCTGATAGTGGATACGCGCGGAGTTTACTTAAAACCTCAAGCGAATGTTGTAAAAGCATAGTCTCCTCTCCGCAAAAGGAGAATTTTGGGTCTGCCGCCCAGGAAGGGTGGCAGAAAGGCTGCTCAGGACGGCCACGCCCTCGAAGCTTGCAGAGAGCAGCTGTATCGGATTTTCTCGAAGCTTGTCGTAAATACAGCAGTGAAAGCTATGCAAAGTGCATCCGTCCATGGAACGCCTTTCTGACGGCCTTCCTGGCCGTCAGATCGAAAATTCTTCTTCTGCCAGATTGTTAGGCGATCTTATTTATTTCGCGAGGTTTTGTTAAATAATAAACACAGAACAGCAACCCGATTAACAGCGTCCAAGTATAACCTACTTCCGAATCTTCAAGTGTCGCCTCAGTTTGGCTTAAAATATAAAAGCAAACTTGAGCACCAAGTAATCCAACTGCAAGAGACCGATGCCAAACTTGTGTCTTTGGAATCCTCATCAGTAGCTTCCAATTAAAAAACAAAAGATAGATCCACAAGGACAACAGTAAGAACACCCCAGGAATCCCCATTCCCGCCGCAAAATGCAAAAGTTGATTATGAGCATGACTCTTAACCGTATCTTGCGGGATCGACAAACGATCATAATACAAATCTAAATTGGATTTCGCAGCCCCATATCCCACTCCAAAAAGAGGATGGTCTTTAATCATTTCGATGTGAGCTTTCCACAGAGCCTGTCTGCCCATGTTCGCACTGTTGTTAACCTCGGCGATACTTGTGAATCTAGATTGAAACTCTGGAGAAAGATAAAAAAGAGTTGCTCCCATCACACTTGCTGTCACGATAAGCGCAACCACCCAACGCCAACTATAAAACCCTAAGATTAGCAAAGCACCGACGAAGGCACCAACCCAAGCTCCGCGGGTGAAAGTTAACAACAAACTCAGCCCCAATCCTAAGCATGACAACAGCACCCATTTTTTTCCAACAAGACTTTCTTTCCAGTAATAAAAACTCACGACTATCGAAAAACAAAACATCGGAGCGATCACATTCGCGAAAGTC
>JBFWYS010000137.1:6049-8453 GCA_050186175.1 Pseudobdellovibrionaceae bacterium | reverse complement strand
TAAAAATGGAAAAGGTGTATAGGCGAGAAGTTCTTGAACCCATTTCGGATACAGATCAATCGGAATAATTGCTCCCGACAGAAACTGACTAACAGTCACCAAGATCGTGCGCAAAACCCAGGTCTCCTCGAGCCAAAATGCCAGAACCCCAATTACATATTGCATGCTGAACCAAACAAGGCTCACTGCAAGCGAAAAGAAAATTCCTTGAATAACCCAAAATAAATCAAAGGTTCCCATAACTCCGAGAGCGCTGAGCAAAACAATTGTTACGAGCCCAATTGTTAATTGGACACACTGAAATGCCAGAAAATAAGAGGCGTGAAATTGCCAAAAACCAAATGGATAAATCAAGTACGACGAAATACGCCCTAAACGAATATCCTCGGCGATCTTCATGCTGTTAGAACCTTGGCCAATCAGTCCAATGATGAGTGTCCAAATCTGATATTGAATCATCTCCTGAAAGTTGTAACCCATGATGCGCATATCAGGTTCAGTGATGTAAATCGACGACCAGAGACTGTACTTAACAAAGAAAAAAACGAGGGCTGGGCCAACCACCATAAAGACGAAATTCACTCGGTAAGCCATGATCGTGGCCCAAGAGATCTGAATCGTCTGCCACCATTTGCGGGCTTCAACCGCGATCAAGGACTGCCTCCGCGAACGATATCAGGAGTCGCAAGTACGGATTTCATCACTCTCTCGATCGGAATTTGCTCAGTATAAAAATCAACAACAGGATATTCTTGCAAAATGCGTGAAGCTACGGATCGGAGTTCAGCATCCGGCACACGTAAATCAACTTGCAAACCATTGCCTTGCCAGACGGGCTCGTACTTTTCAAAAAATGGATCACTCATGTGCAACTGATGCGAAAATGTAAAAGTTACGAATTTATTTTTTCCAAGTAAATTTTGGAAGGTGGTCAGAGAGTCATCGAATTTCTTCTGTCCACCCAAAATCAAAACGATTCGCTCACAGAGTGCTTCAACATCGGCCATATAGTGAGAGGTAAGAACAATTGTCGTCTGTTTCTCACGCTGATAGCGCATCAAAAAATTACGAATATTCTCTTGAGCCACAACATCAAGCCCAATTGTCGGCTCATCTAAAAACATCACATCGGGCTCGTGAAGAAGGGAAGCCATGAGCTCCATTTTCATGCGCTCGCCAAGGCTGAGTTTGCGAATATGAATCTCAAGTAAATCTTTGACTCCTAAAAGTTCAGACAGAAAACCCACGCGGTCTTTGAACTTGGCATCTGTGATTTCATAATATTTTTGCAAAAGCAAAAGCGAATCCATTGCGGGGATATCCCACCACAACTGCGATTTTTGTCCCATAACCAAAGCGATTTTTTTTCTGAACTCACGACTTCGTTCATGAGGAACCATTCCGAGAACTTTGGCTTCACCCGCGGTAGGAACAATAATTCCCGTTAAAAGTTTCATGAGAGTTGTTTTGCCAGCACCATTGGGTCCCAAGAGTCCAACGATTTCACCTTTTTTTACGTTGAGATTAAAGTCACGAACAGCGAAATTTTCTTTGAATTCACGATGAAAAAAACTTTTAAAAGAACCGGCGATTCCCGGTTCTTTTTTGTAGATGCGAAAAGATTTTCCCAGTCCTTTACACTCAATCATGACGACTCAAATCCACCTCGATCAAGTCTTTAGGGTAGCGGCTTTAAGAGTGAAACAGAAACAAAAAATGTGTCTTAAGAGCGCCTGCGACGCCTATTTTATGAGCGGAATCGGAGTTGTTTGAACTTTTCAGGATTCTTCTTGAATGAAACTTTGCGTCTACCTTTTAATTTTTCCTGAAGCTCTTCAGGATCGTCTTTCATAAAGACTCTTTCGACGGCAGCGTCATTTAAGTAGACCAGGCTCCCTCTGGCGAGTGCACCAAGTTTTAAGCGGCCAATTGCAACACGTTGAAGCTTGAGCACGTCACAGCCGATTTTCTCAAACATCTGACGAATCTGACGATTCTTTCCCTCAGTAATAATAATTTTATACCAAGGGTGTTTGTCTTCACCGCGTTTTACTTTTTCAACGTGTCGGGCCGTTACGCGACCAGTTTCGATGGTCACTCCCGAAATTAATTTTTTGAGATGTTCTGGTTTCGGAGATTTATCAAGTTTAACCAAGTAAGTTTTTGTGATCTCCGACTTTGGATTCATAATTTTGTTCGCAAGCTCACCATCGTTGGTCAGAAGCAAAAGGCCTTCTGAATCCCAGTCAAGACGACCGACCGGATAAACTCTCAACGGAACCTCGTCGAGGTATTCTTTGATCGTTGGTCTTTCTAAAGGGTCCTCCATCGTTGTAAGAACACCTTTAGGTTTGTTGAGCATCAAGTAGATATTCATAGTTTTGGATTTAATTGGTTTGCCGTC
>JBFWYS010000137.1:0-6039 GCA_050186175.1 Pseudobdellovibrionaceae bacterium | reverse complement strand
AACGATCACTCGATCAACTGTTAAGTCGACCTTAGTTCCTAATTCGTAAACTCGTTTTCCGTTGATTGTAACTCGGCCTTCTTCGATCCATTGATCCGCAGTTCTGCGGCTGGCGAGTCCTGATTCAGCTATAACTTTATTGAGCCGTGTTCTTCTATCGGTTTCAGGTTTTGACATTCTTCGGCCCTTTCGAAATTGGACATTACGCTCGGAGATTGAATCAGGGAGCGCAATTCCTTTACCAAAGAAGTCAGTAACTTGTCACCAGTGTAGATATTTTCTAAGACGGATTCCCCTCTGTGAAGGGCCGATTTTGCTCCTCGAGGCCCCTGAGCGTCTCCGGAGCGAATCATGTGGGCTGTTTTGCGTAATAATTCGGTTGTTTCGGCATAAAAAAGGTCTGTAGATTTTTCAACAAAGAACTGCTCTAAACGCTTTAAAGGGTAGTAGAGCCGAGGGAAATTCTCGAGGTCAGACTTACGAATTTCGAGGTGTTTTTGGAAGACATATCCTCGAATCACATTCCCATGGGCCCCGTGCTCATTCATTCTGATCTGCCCATAAATGTAGGGCGCAATTTCTAGAAAATGTAAGACGTCTTTTTTGAGCTGAAGATTTTCATCGTAATGAACCGTCAAAAAATTACGAAGTGGCTCAAGTCGACCGTTTCGAAGCGTAAATTTTTTGTCGAAGGTCGAAACCCGAAGAGTTTTATCTTCATTTAAGATCAAGGCAATTACTCGGCGTCCCTGATCAGATAGCAAACTGAATTTTTCATTTTCTTTAATCTTGTTTCGTAAATAAATCGAAGTCGCCTGAAGAACATCTGAAAAATGTTCGATCTCGATAATTTGTGTTTTATCTGGAAAACGAATTTTACTCTCATCTAAACTCTCTTTGCGAGCGGTTCGATACTGATGCAGAACCCATTTTACTTCCTTAGAAAGAGTGAGATGATTTTGTGCCCAATGAGGAAAATCGAGGCAAGTTACAAAAAAACGATCCACGATTTCTTCATCCAAGATCGGATTAAAATCAATTTCGTGTTTTAAATAGTTATAGAAAGTGAGTCTAGCCGGCGTCTTAGCTGGATTCAGATCCGAAACATATTGCAGAAACTTCTCAAGTTGAATCATCGGAGCCTTACGAACGCACATTCTGTGCAATCACTCTTAGGATAAAGAGTTTTCCGGTGAGTCGTCTAGGAAAAAGTATTTGAAGGTCTTGTCTGGGTGGGAGCTTATGACTTCGATGTTCTCGGATTTTTGCATGGCCGTGCATCGAGGTAGCCACTCACTTCAGCGCTGCTTCCATCCGTTTAGAAAACTCCTCAGCATTTTCAAACCCAGTCACCGTAATTTTGGAAAGCCAAACCCCCGAAGAAGAAAAGAACAAGAGCGTTGGAAGTCCTTTAATCTGGTATGTCTTTCTTAATTCTACCAATTCAGGTGAAGATTTTGTCGCATCGAACTTTAGGAGCGTAAATTTTTTGCCGAGCTCAATGATTTTTGGATCCGGGAATGTTTTATGCTCTAATTCTTTGCAAGCTTCGCACCAATCGGCCCAAAAATCGATCATGATTGGTTTCTTTTCTAACAGTGCTTTTTCAAAACGAACCTTGTCCCACTTCTCGAAAACTAAGGACTTCTTTTCGGCTGGACCACTAGCGGCGATGGGATTTTTTTGATCGAGCACTGCCA
The DNA here is from genome assembly GCA_050186175.1 of Pseudobdellovibrionaceae bacterium. GTDB lineage: Bacteria > Bdellovibrionota > Bdellovibrionia > Bdellovibrionales > Bdellovibrionaceae > JBFWYS01. The sequence continues at coordinate 4,339 of JBFWYS010000137.1, read as the reverse complement.
GTGCTACTTGAAGAGCTCCGAGAATCAAGAACATCGTCATGACTCCTTTTACGAGTTTGCCGACTTTGCCGAGTTCATCGTTGGGTCTGAAGGCCCCAAAATAACTTCCGATCAAAACAAGTGCGATGCCCACGGCGCCTTGAAAAAGCCGAGGAGGCAATAAGATTTGTAGGTAATAGAAAGCAGCAACAAGAAGCAAAAATCCAAAAAAGACTTTAACTCTGTCCATCCATGCCCCTGATTTTGGCAAAAATCGTGAAACTTGATTTGTTAAACCAAGAAGCAGGAACAACTGTCCCATTCCAAATGCGTAGGCGAAAAGATAAAGGAAGCCGAGAGTGGGATTCTGAGTTTGTGCTACAAATGTGAGGATTCCGACAAGGATCGGACCCACGCAGGGCGACGCCAAAATGCCGGCCAAAAGTCCAGCGACAAAAGCACCTTTGTATCCAGTGCCAGTGGTTTTTTTGGAGAGAGTTTGGCGAACCCAGTTCGGCATTTGGAGATCAAAAAGACCAAACATTGAAAGAGCCATTGTTAGAAACAATGCGGCCGTTACTCCAAGAACCCACGGATTTCCAAGCAGCGATCCAAAAAGAGCGCCCGTTTTTGCGGCTGCAATTCCGAGTATCGAGTAAGTAAATGCGATTCCCAAAACATAAATCAAACTCAGCAGAAAATTTTGCACACGAGTTCTGTTTTCAGAACCGTGTCCAAGAACGGCTATCGTGATCGGAATCATTGGAAAAATGCAGGGAGAGAAGCTCGTTAAGACTCCGGCCAAAAAAGTAAGTAGCAGACCCAGGCCGAAGGACATTGCCAAAATGCGATTAAAGTTTCCGCTTTTAACGGTGCTGATCACGTCTTCTGTTGGCGTCTCCACTTGAAGAACAGAACCGATTTGAAAAGGGATTTTAAGTAGTTTCTCCTTTGGAAAAAGACAAAACTTCGTTGTACAAGCTTGGTACCAAAGTTTGACTTCAAGTTCATGAGAGCCGCCTGAAATGCTCGAAGGCACTTCGATAGCCGCTCGGAGTTCGGCTTTTTTTTCGACGCCGCGTTTCTGTTTTTTTGTAACTGGATCAAAAAACTCGGTGAGCGGAGAGATATTAAACCCGCCTATTTTGAAATCAGAAGGGGAGAGAATCTCGAAACGAAATTTATCTTCATAAGCATGAAATCCCTCAGGAAGTTCTAGGAATAAAAGGAGTTCGGCAGTTTGTGAGGCTTCAAGCTGGGCAGGCTGAATATGACCGCTTGCAATTAAAGGGTCTGTTTCTTCTTGGGCCCAAGACTGAAGTCCAGTGCAGATCACAACGGATGCAAAAATCAGTGACATAATGTTTTGAAAATAACTTTTGCGAGTTGTGGTTTTCAAAAAACTCTCCTCTGTCTCATCCTCAAGACTAACATCTGCCTGTTATGCACACAATTCTCCAAACAGTCACTCGGAAATCACTCGACCTTTGTCGCAGCTTTGTAGTTTTACTAATGAAACACTCAACTTCAAAGAGTCTCACTCCGATAAAGATTTTAGAGGTTTAACATGGGTTTTGTAGGACTGTTGGTAGTATTTGGAGGCGTGTTCGGAGGATTCCTCTTAGCGGGTGGTCATCTTGGACCCGTGATTGCTGGCACCATCAAGGAAGCCCCGATTATATTCGGTGCTGCAATTGGTGCTTACATTATTGGAAATCCAATGAAGATTATCAAAATGGGTTTGAAGCTCGCGATCAAATCCCTCACGAGCAAAGGACCGCAAAAGTCTGATTATCTCGAGCTCTTGCAAATGATGTTTCAGCTTTTTCAAATGTTCAGAAAAGACGGACCGCAAGCGGTTGAGAAACACATTGAAGAGCCAGAAAAAAGCGAAATTTTTTCTGCTTATCCAAACTTTTTAAAAAATCATCACGCGGTTGATTTTCTCTGCGACACGATGAAAGTCACTTTATCGGCAGACCTCAGTCAATATGATGTCGATGATTTATTAGACGGAGATATTAAAGCGGCACATGCAGAAGAACATATGGCACAACATGCGATTCAAATGATGGCAGACGGTCTCCCTGGACTGGGAATCGTTGCGGCCGTTCTGGGTATCGTTAAAACCATGGGACACTTAACTGAAGGTACTGAAAAAATTGGTCAATTGGTCGGAGGAGCTCTCGTCGGAACGATGTTAGGGGTTTTTGCCGCTTATGGCATGTTTGGTCCGATTGCGACAAAAATGAGTGCCGATATTGAAGCTGAAGGAAAATATTTAGGTGCAATTAAAGCGGCTCTTGTTGCTTTGCAAAAAGGTGCGCCACCTCTTGTTTGTGTTGAATACGCAAGAAGAAGTATTGCTCCAGAAGAGAGACCAACTTTTGCTGAAATGGATAAAGCTACGAAAGATATTAAGAAGGCGGCTTAATTAAATGGCGGGTAAAGAAAAGCCAATGATAGTTATCAAGAAGATCCAAGGCGGAGGCGCGGGCCACCACGGTGGTGCGTGGAAAGTTGCGTTCGCCGACTTCATGACAGCTATGATGGCCTTCTTCCTCGTGATGTGGCTCCTTCAATCGAGCGAAGAAACTAAAAAAGCCATTTCAGATTATTTCTCAACTCCAAGCGTGATCGAATACAACTTCGCTAACTACGGAGTTGAGGTCACGCTAGAAAAACTTTTCTTAGATTTAATGAATGAGCCGCTTAAGACATTGCAAACAATGTTCGAACCTATGGATTCAACTCCAAATATGTTTGATATGGGCTCACCAAGAGTGGTCCTGGCTTATATCACCGATCAGTTGGGCGATTACGCAAAAAATTTAACTGTTAATAAAGACGGATCTATCGAGTTCGATATTCGTGAAGACATGCTTTTTAAAACAGGTTCAGCCGAGCCTGCTGCGAAGTTTGTTGAGATCATGGATAAAGTAGCGAAAATCACAACTGGTCTTCAAGACAGCCAGGTTGATGTCGGATCCTTCCTGATGACCTCAGGAGTAGAAGACGGAACAGTTGAAACAGCAGAAAAAGTGGCCGCCCATCGCCTTGATATGATCAAGCTCAAAGTCGCTTCGGGCTTCGAAGGCAAAGGCAGCGAAGACGGAAACAATCTTGTTACCGGCAAAACTTTTGTTCGTGAAAAACAAGAAGGAGTGCCAGCGGATCTGAATGGCTTTATGCGATTTAAGATCAAGCAGAGAGAAGATGGAGCTGCGGAACTTCGACCTAAACTTCTAGACGATGCTATGAACTCACATGATAATGATATGCAGGTTTATGATAAGTACGTTGATAAGCTGAGTGGCTCTGACGATTCTAAAAAAGAACACGATAAGAAATAATCAAATGTGAGTAGATATGAGAATCCCGCTTCTCATAACAAATCATGAAAATTATGAAAAACGTCGGAGTAGTCTCTGTCGATAGCGCGGAGACTCTTGATAAATCCATCAAAGTGCGGATGAGTTTTCAACGCCTTCTTCCGAGTGAAAAGAATATCTATCGGGTAGGTGACAAGGGAATATTTTGTTATAACCTTCCTAAAAAGCTTTAAGCGTTCTATCTAGGGCATCCTTAACAAAATCCTTTACGAATCGGCGTAACTTCGTTACTTATGTGTTTCTGCGCCTTTTAAGGCTAGAAAGTCCGATTGTTGAACCGTCCCTGGCACGAATATACCTATCTGGTTTTTGATATCGAAGCGGCAGGCCCACTGCCAATCGGTTTTGACTTATGTGAAATTGGTGCGATTACTTTTGCTGATGGTAAAGAGAAGGCCTCGTATCAAACTTTGTTGAAGCCACGCGAGCCTATGAGTGATTTCATTATCGGAATTCATGGAATTACAAATGAGATGGTAGCTGATGCTCCCACTATATCCGAGAAAATTCGTGAAATTCATTCTTTATTTCAAAATTCAGTCGCAGTCGCTCACCATGCTCCCTTTGATCTTGGGTTTATGGCCTATGAGTTTGAAAAAGTGGGATTGCCTCTCCCGACAATGCCTGCCGTTTGTACCAGTCTCTTGTCTCGCGCCGTAATTCCTGAATCTAAAGATCACAAGCTGCAAACTCTTGTTCAGCATCTTGGGCTCCAAGGTGGACAGGCTCATCGAGCTCTTGATGATACTCGTGCCTGTTTGCAGTTATTTTTAGAGTGCGTTCGTCGACTGGGTCCTGATGTGACTCTTGAGGATATTACAAAACGTCAGGGCAAAGATTTACCTTGGAATTCTTTTTCCGTGCAGACGCTCAGATCTGATCCGCATCTGAGTTCCTTGGTCACTGCAATTGAAAAAAAACTTCCCGTTGATATTATTTATAGTGGTGGAACTTACAAAGGGCAAACT
>JBFWYS010000136.1:0-8516 GCA_050186175.1 Pseudobdellovibrionaceae bacterium | reverse complement strand
TAAGGCCGAAGAACTTTGGAATCCACTTTATAAGACGTGGTTTAAGCAAGGATTGGAAGATCCAGATCTTGTACTTTTAAAGGTAAAAGTCGACTCAGCCGAATACTAAGATTCTGCGAGCGGTCCAGTTGGAACGCTTTTGCGATTTGCTAAAGGAATGTTGACGGGAGACATGGGTAAAGTGGGCGAAAACAAAAAAATTGAAATTCACCACTGAGGAGTTTTTGAGCAGTTTCCACTTCGGCCTCCATGAGTTTAGTATAATTCCTTCAGGTAGCCTTGTAAGTTTTATTTTTACCTTACAGAGAACTCGTTTTTTTTCGCTGAGTTCGATAGGCTTGCTTCGAATCACCGAAAAGGGGGAAAAATGAAGTTGCTGGCAACTCTGTTTACTATTTTTTGCTTTTCTATTGCTGTAGAAGCCCAAAACCAATCCCAGCGTGCTGAAATTCGATCTTTGCTCGAAGAAATGCTAAAAGCCGTCGAAATAACGAACGCAACTCAGACAGAGCTTTCAAAAGTTCGTGATAATTTAATTCGTGCGCGCGATGTTCTTAGATACGGCGATCCCGGTGGAACCTCTGGACCCGATCGTCGGTCCCGTTTCATCTGTGTGAGCCGAGACAATGATGGTCGTCCTCCTTTTCAACTCGCTTTTGAACGACCGACCGACTTTGCTGTGATTAAAATAGCGGGCGCTATTGTAGACACACAGGCGGAGTGCGAACTCCAGGCGTCTGCAACTCAAAGAGCTGGTGAAGCTTTGTTGACCTGTGTGAGTAAAGATAGCGACGGGAAAAACCCTTATGCGATGTTGGCGTTAAACACAAACTCAATGGCGACGAAGAAATTCGCGGTTTTTGCTACGGTTCAAGATTGTAATGTTGCAATTTCTCGAGCCCGCATCTCGAAAAACTATACTGCTGTTTGTGGAAGTCGTGACGGTGACGGAAGAAATCCTTTTACGCGTTTGACTTTAGAGACTGCAAAATTAAAGGCGAAAAAGGCGGATGTTAATTATCCGACACTTGAAGATTGCCTACGCTCGAACTAATTCGGTAACGCGAGCTTCAGACAAAACACAGAGCCTCCAGACTTTCTGAATTCGGAGGTTTCTACTTCATGTACCTTAAATCCTAAAATCTCAGCTTGTTTTGTAAAGTCAGCTGCACCTTTTTCTACAACAATATTTTTCGAATCGGGGCAAAATGCATTTCCTGCAAAAGTTCGCGACGCTTCTTCAATTGGAATAAAAATAACATTCCTAACCAGCGATTCAATTTTGCGAAGGCTCTCGGTGCTGAGAGATTCTTTAACTAAAGCGACGGTCTCCTGGCTTAGAGATGCGAAACAGGTATCGAGGTGATAGAACTGTGGATGTACGAGTTCCAGCGTGGCGATTTCGAGCCCGAAGCGTTGGTGGAGTTCTTCGTAAACGCCTTTCTCAGTTCGTTGCCCATAACCTCCCCAAAAAAGATTTGTTCCTGGGTGAGGTACGAGGTCTCCATTGCTTTCAAAGTGAAGGTCTTTATCTTCCAGTCGGAGAACATCATAACCATTTTCTTTGAGCCAGTTTTCAAAATAAATGACTTCGCCTTGGCGAAAGCTGGATCGCATGTGGCTGATGACGGCAGTCGGATTTTTAGTTTTCGGATGCAAAAATGGAAAACACTGATTGGCGCAAAAGACCATGTCAGGAAATCCTTTTATTCCTGTTAGAACTTCAACAGTTAGACCTAACGTTTCAAAAGTTTTTTTCAAATTATTCCACTGCCAATCTGCAAGAGGGCGATCAACTTTATTTAGATTCCCTTCTTTATCGAGCATAAACGGATTAATCGCATACTCAATGTCAAAATACTCAGGGCTCACCATTAAAACGCGTTTGCAATATAAGGGAAAAGAAATGGGTGTGTTCATGGGTCTCATTTTTTAGACGATAAGCACCTTGAGTCAAGAGATGACCCAGTTTGACCGGAAAAATATCTTATGACTAAGCTAGAGAAGGTAACACTCAAACTCAACCGACCAAGGAAGGTTTATGAGAAGTCTTCTTCTTTTATCAGTCTGTTTATTTGTTTCGACAGTTCACGCAGTTCCGCGATTAAATAAAAATGGAACTCCCGAAGAAATGCAAAACGCCGCAAGAGCAAATCGTGTGTTGTTGCAAAGTCCTTTGGCAAAGATTGCAGATGACAATTTTGCTCCGCTCGGGCCGGTTGAGGATCACGCCACTTTTAAATATTTATTGGTGAATGCATATGATTCTTACGGAGATTCCAAGCAGATTATGGCGCAGAATCTTCCGGAAAATATGACGATGATTGTTCTCGCAACCCCGGCGGACCGGGAGCGAATGAAAAAACAATTTTCGCAGTGGGTTCCTGAAAATCGATTGATCGTCGTCAGCCATCGCGATGCACAGGGCGGATTTTGGTCTCGAGATTCCTTTCCGGTTCCTGTTTACAGAGATGAAGACAAAAATGTAGGCCTCATCGCAGCTCGTTACTATCGTCCATTCGACGGCCAAGAAACAATCGCAAAAACAGTTCGGGCCATCTTCAATAAAAGCTCATTGATTTTTGTTGGTGGAAATTTATTGGCTGATGAGGAAGGGCAATGCTTCACAGTAAATAGTTATCGACTCTTCGATATGACAGCTGACGCAATTAAGACGCTTTATGGATGCAAAAATGTCGAAGTGCTTCCGCATCTTGTAGGGCTTGGTGATATCGATGAAGTGATCAAGCCTCTCTCTGGAAAGCGAATGTTAACTAATGTCTCTCGATATATTCCGCGTCTCAAAGAAATGGGATACGAAGTTATTGAACTCCCAGAAGCGGGCGGAATGAGAACTTACATTAACTCCACTATTTTAGGATCAACTGTTTTCATGCCTGTTTACGGAACAGAAAGAGATCAAGTGGCTACAAAAGTCTACGAAGATCTCGGATACAAAGTGGTGCCAATAAACTCTGTGGAGCTTTCGGACTACGGAAGCGGCTCTATTCATTGTATTACGATGGCGTATCCTGAAATGGATCTTCAGGCGTTGTTCAGTTATCTCGGCGTTGAGAATTAAAACTTAAATGGAACCACCTTTGTTGGGTTTCTTACGTTTTCCAAGTTAGGATTTCGATCACTTGTCCAGCAAGTAATTCAGGTTTGAGGTCTCATTTTAATACCACGTTTTTCGAAAATTTTAAAAATGTCGTCAGGAGAAAGCCCGAGTTCTCCCTTTAGTTTTTTATACTTTGCCGACCAAACCTGAGATTCAAAACTCATAGGTTGAGGTTCTATTTTCAAAAGTTTAGCAATCAGCTCTGAGCAATAAATTTTCTCATTTGTCCACGAGAATTGCTGATCGTAAGATTTCCCTAAAAATTTTTTAACTTCGGACTCATCAAGTTTAATTGGTGTTGGGATTGTCGCGAGAAATTTAATAGGGCCCAATTTTTCTAACTCCTCCCTTTCAACGATTTCGACCCCTTTCGCGGGATGGGCATGGAGCCACAGGTTCCGATAAGAAATGGCCATATGGGCAAATTTTCCGTCGGGTTCAAGTTGGACGACATCTCCCTTCGAATTTCGGATTTCAATAAATGCAACTTCGACTGCTGCATTACCGGTAATCGAGATAAATAGGGATAAAAGAACATATTTCATTATTTTTTTTCCATGGATGTTTGTAGTTTATGGGCAAGCGATGCTGCGAGAACCGTTTTTATTAAATCGCCGGGCAAGAACGGTAGAACACCGGCCATAAAAAGATTTTCTGTGGGAACAAAAAATGAAAGACCCACAATGCCGCAAAAGAAAGTGATGACACTTCCTGAAAAAGCAGTGAGATAAGTGCGCATAAAAGTTTTTGTCCAACCGATGTCAGAAAGCCATCCCATCCAATAAGAGGCCGCAGTCATTCCAAGCAAATATCCGAGTGTTGGGCCCAGTGAAATTCCTGAGCCTCCCATTGCAAATACAGGGAAGCCTAAACCTCCCGCGCCCAAATACCCGAGCATCACGGCAAGTCCTCGTTTCCCTCCCCAAAGTAGAGATACCAAAGCGACGCCAAAAGTTTGTCCTGTGATCGGCACCGGAGTCCATGGAAGTTGAATCGTGATTTGTGCGAGAGCGCCCATAAGAACTACTCCCATGGATACGGTCACTACATTTTCGATGATTTTATTGCCTCGTAGAATTAAATATTGAGGAATTAGTGCTTGGTTTTGTGTCATTCGACTCTCCTTTAAAAGCAAGTTATCGGAGATAAAGAAATCGGAAAAGACCGGAAATGTCAGATGAGATGATATTTAGCATTCAATAGTTGAACATTAAACTAATGTGTGGAACAAAATAGTCATGAGAATCGAAAAATTTCTTGAAACCTCTCCATTATTTATTTTGTTCGGCGCCTACAGCGAGATCATCGGTGGCTATCAAAAACGATTTGCGAGGGAAGGCGTTCATTTTCTTGAAGCTTTGGTTCTTACCGGTATTTTTTTTGAAGAAAAGCCGGTGCGGCCGACGGCCCTTGCAAAAACTTTTTCTTCCTCAAAATCAAACATCAGTCACACCTTACGAAGCCTAGAAAAAAAGGGACTCATCGAAAGAAATATTTCCCAAGAAGATGCACGGGCTTATTTTTTCTCGATCACTAAAGAGGGGCTGAAAAAAGTTCCAAAACTAGTAAAGATTTTTGATTCTACAGAACAGCAGATCGAAAATGCCTTCGCGGGAATGGATTTAAATAAAAGCTTGAGGGTTTTTAGAAAAATCTATCGAGGTTTAGAGTTTCCAAAATAGAAACTAGACTCGTTTTCTTGTTGTTCCATAGAACTGCCGAACAAGATTGGCTTCAAATTGAGCAACAGAATCCTCAAGAAACACCTTAAAAAGCTCGTCTGAAGAGACATGATAAAGCTTGGCTAGTTTTTTGATGACCTCAAGAGGTGGTGCTGAGAGGCCTCGCTCCCAATTCGAGATAAATTGAGAGGTCGTATAGCCTAAAACCCGCGCAATTTCAGTCTGAGTTAAACCGGCGTTGAGTCGTTTTTCAGTTAGATATTCAGCTAATTGTGTCGTTTTCACGGCGTTACTATGCTTTGAAAGAGCAGAACAAACAAGGAGAACTTCAGGGTAAAGCGATTTTCAGAATTTTATTTGTGTTTTGAAGGAAGAAAAGATATCTCCAGGGCTTGTTTTGAGAGGGAATGCTTGGGAATTAATCAAAATTTAGTATTAAAGTCATCCAATATGCCGCCTCATCAGATCGACATGGTGGATCCATCAAATGCCGTTTTGCTGCAGGCTTTAGAGGATTACGCTACGGCTGCCTACAGATTGGGCTATTTTAATCCCATTTTCTCAAAAAAATCTTTGGCACAACTTAATGTGATTTCAGTTGAGAAAAAACAAGAAATCGCAAGTTTTCTTCGATTGTGTATCGAATGGTTCTCCCAATGCGAGTTTGAACAGATGAAAGAGAACGAAACTCCATTTTTGCTAGTCGCTCTTGAGCGTTATGGCTTGGAAGTCGATGAAGAACTGTTGGCGACAATCGATCACGATACCGTCATCGAAGTCTACAGTGAAAATATGGTCCAGCTGTTCCGTAGCTTTGGCCTTTTAAAATTGACGGGATATTCGATTATGGATCTGTCGGTTTTCGAGTGGTACATGCTATGGGAGCGGCCTAGTTTGGTCATTGAACAAATGCAGGCAGATATTGGATTCGTCATGCGTAACGAAATTCCTTTCAAACGATTCGATGTTGTTCGTCATATTCTCAAAGAAACTTTTGATACCGGCCTCACTGAGCCGTTTGTTCCTCGTGCCGGCTTTGTTGATTTTCAATATATCGGCTGCCTCAAACGTAAAACTCCGACGGCTCCGCGTGCCTTTATCTGCACGGGCAAAGGTTCGGTTATTGCTGAAGGCTTGGCTGAGGCCGAACATCTTGCTTTTCTGTAAAATCCGAACCCGAAAGATCCTCTTGCTTTTTGTCGTTTGCAAGAATGTAAGTTAAATCGTGTCTTCGATGCTCAACGGTCCATGCGAACTGCCGGTCCATGTTAAGCTCCTCTGCCAAAACCTCTCTGATCTTGTGATGAATTTGTGAAAGTTGAAACCAAGGCAGCTCCGGGAACATGTGGTGCTCGGAGTGATAGTTAAAATTCAGGGTCACATATTCTTCGATCCATCTTGGATAAAGGCATGTGCGGGAACTATGATGCTGATCCCAAATCGCGTATCGCGAGGTTCCACTCAGTTGAGGAAGTCGGAGATGATGTGGAAGATTTACGATCTCGACCCCATTTAAATAAAGAAATAGTCCTGGGATAAGCGTTGAGAAAATTAAAGATGTTGGGGTCTTCCAAAATATCAGCGACCAAAAAAGAACGGGCCACGCAAGAGACGAAACCATCTTAAATGAAAATTCAGTCTTAAGAAAATTTTTAAAAGAGAGAGTCCAAAAGACAATGTGTTGAAGAACGGCCATAATTGGAAGCCATTTTTTCCAACCGAAGCTAAGAGAATTTTTGAGCCATAATGGAAATCTTGGAAAGACGATGAGAAGGGCCATCACCGGATCCTTCTCGGCATTGCCCGACCAGAAGTGATGTTCTAAATGAGAGCGCCGCCACGGTTCAAACGGCAAGAGAGCCGCGCCTCCGTACAAGGTGCCGATAAAATCATTTATCTTTGATTTTAAAACGGCGCTATGAACGGCATCGTGCATGAGTGCAAAGCTGCGAAACATGAGAATCGCAATCAGCGGAGATGCGAGACCTGCTAAGGGGCTTCCAACAAAGCGCTGGCACCAAATAATAAGTATAGCGATTAATAAAGTGTCGATACACAGATGGCGAATGAAGCAAGGCAGACCTGCGCCCACCTTAAGATCTTTGCGAATCTTTAAGTAAGATTGTTTATTCATGGGGAAAGTTCGGCGGCAGTGACCACGGGTTGGTTTTCTGGAAAAAGATGGCTGGCATTTAGTCTTGGTATCACCATTCTGTTTTTCCACAAGGACTGGGAAAAAGAGTAGAGGTCGTGAGGCGGAAATTTTGCTAGGTCATCTCTGAAAAACCCGACGAGCTCTGTGTTGTCGGCTCCGTAGTCGCATGGGACCCGGTGTGCGATGGTGGTTGCTCCCCACCGTGCCGTTGCACCATTGGCTCCGCGATCGACTCTCATTGCGCCTGTCATTGCGTCGGCATTTGAATGAAGAAATGTTTGCACCATCATTCCGATCATGAGGTCTTTGCCTGAAAAACCTAGCTTTTGACCTCTAGCTAGGGGATGTAAGGTCAAATTGCTGCAGACCAGAATCTTATTGCCACGTGAGCAGAGGGCCTTGCGATGCTCGTCATTCCAAATCTGAAAGTACGAATCAGCTGCAAAATCGATCCGATTTCCGTCTGCCCATTTATAAAAACACATTCCGATACACTGACCCTTATAGAATGTAGCTCCAATAAAATCCTGTCGGGTGAAAGCATCGGAATACGTCTTTTTCGTCACTTGCAGTTCTGCGAAAGCAACACTCCAAACGAGGTTCCAGCATTTGTAAACTTCTTCGTAGTAGGCGTTGTACTTGGGGTCGGGCAAGTTGCCTGGGCAAAGTACAAACGAAAAATCTTTAGGGGGCTCATCCATGAGATTATCTCCTTCATATAAGATTTTGTTTAATGGAATTATTTAAAAATGTTGCCGTGAACTCAACAACTGTTTCTGTTCCCGATTTAATCTCGACTAAAAACTAGAGAGGAGGGGGCTTCACGACGAAGATCTAGATCTGAGCAAAAAGCGTGAACTTCACTTTTATAAATATTAAATATGATTCTGTTTGAAGTAAAACCTAGTGGTCGCGGAGGCCCGCATGCGTAATCAATTTATCTATGAGGACAATTTAAATTACATAAAGCCCGCTTCTTTACCCATCCAGAATAAAATTTTTTATAACAAGGCTTTGAATGAGTACATCGACTATTATGTAAAAAATAAACTCCAAAATAAGTGGGCGCATTTGGCACTCGGTGTATGGAAAAGGATTTCAGGTATCTTAGACTTCTCACAGAAGATCGATCAAGGAGAGCGAGATCAGTATTATAAGGAAGTGGATAAGATGACCGGTTATAGAGAAAGTCTAATTGGCATCAACTATTCTGTTCTTCTCGATGACGATGACACAAAAAAAGATCAAGCCGCGCGAGCTGCAAGCCTTGTACATTCGGTGTTGCGATTTCAATCGCGGTTGCAAAATGGACAGTTTGAACAAGATCAACTTAAGGGTATGCCGCTTGAGATGGGCCAGTATGAGAACCTGATCGGAACTCATCTTGTTGCAAAAACTAAAACCGATGTTTTGGTGAAAGCGGAGAATACGGGTTACATTATTCTACTGCGTGAGGGTGTCTTTTATAAATATGTTTTACCTACGCCTTACTCGCCGGAGGCTGTCTGTACTGATTTCAAGAAATTTTTGAGTGCTAAATCGATTGAAAGAGCGAGTG